>NZ_JBEYKR010000063.1:0-40066 GCF_040703535.1 Streptomyces sp. NPDC007346 | reverse complement strand
AATGGATGAGCTTATTATTTCAACAGCGGTTGCGCTGCTCATCCCGCTCATTACTGTTTTGGCAAAAAAAGCCTTGAAAAAAACCTTCGATGGCACGACGAACTGCTCTCCCGCGGCCACACCGTCACCGGTGTCACCCGCAGCGGCAAGGCCGAGGCGGCCCCCGGACGTACGGGCTTCACCGCCGTCGCCGGCGACGCCACCGACGCCGCCACCGTGGCCCGGCTCTCCGCCCAGGGCTACGACCTCATCGCCTCCGCCGTCGGCCCCCGGGTCGGCGCGGAGGACGACCGGAAGATCATCGTCGGCGCGGCCAAGGCGCTCATCGAGGGCCTGACCCGCAGCGGCGTACGCCGCCTGGTCGTCCTCGGCGGCGCCGGCAGCCTCGAGACCGCCCCGGGCGTGCGCGTCATCGACAGCCCGCACTTCCCGGAGATGTGGAAGAACAACGCCCTCGCCCAGATCGAGGCGCTCGGCCTCTACCGCGAGACCCAGGACCTGGACTGGACGTTCATCTCCCCGGCCAAGCTCATCGAGGCCGGCGAGCGCACCGGCTCCTACCGCAAGGGAGGCGAGCAGCTCGTCGTCGACGGCGAGGGCAACAGCCGCATCAGCTACGCGGACTACGCCGTCGCCTTCGCCGACGAGGTGGAGCAGGGCAACGCCGTGAAGTCCCGTATCAACGTCGCCTACTGACCGCGGTTCCCCGAAGGGACTCGACCCCATGTCTTCACCCGAGACCACCTCCAGCGGCGGTGGCGGGCGCGCCCGCCTCGTCATCATCCTCGGCGCCCTCACCGCCCTGGGACCGCTGGCCAACGACGCCTACCTGCCGGCCATGCCGCAGATCGCCGACGACCTGGCCGCGAGCGCGTCGGCCACCCAACTGACCCTGACCGCCTGCCTGCTCGGCCTCGGAATCGGCCAGCTGATCGCCGGACCGCTCAGCGACGCGCTCGGCCGGCGCCGGCCGCTCATCGCAGGCCTGGTGCTGTTCGCCGTCACCGCGGCGCTCTGCGCGGTGGCACCGAACATCTGGACCCTGGTGGCGCTGCGCGCACTCCAGGGCCTGGGCGGGGCCACCGGCATCGTGATCGCCTCCGCGGTGGTGCGCGACCGGCACTCCGGTGCCGCGGCCGCCCGCTTCTTCGCGATGCTGATGCTGGTCACCGGGCTGGCGCCCATCCTGGCGCCGGTCCTGGGCGGCCAACTCCTGCTGGTCACCTCGTGGGGCGGCATCTTCGTCGCCCTCGCGGTCGCCGGAGCCCTGATGCTGCTCGGCGTGGCCGTGGGCCTGCCCGAGACGCACCCGGTGGAGAAGCGGATCAGCGGCGGCCTCAAGGCCACCGGGCCGGTGTTCCGCCGGCTGCTCACCAACCGCGTCTTCCTCGGCTACATGCTGGCCTGCGGACTGGGCTTCGCCGCGATGTTCGCGTACATCTCCGGCTCCACCTTCGTCCTGCAGTCCCTCCACGGCATGTCGCCGCAGCAGTTCAGCCTGGTCTTCGCGGTCAACGCGCTGGGCCTGGTGATCGCGGCCCAGGTCAGCGGCCGGATCGTGCACCGCACCGGGGCGCGCGCCCTGCTGGGGACGGGCCTGGCGGTCTCCGCCGTCGGCGGGCTCGGCCTGCTGGTCGTCGTCCTGACCGACGCCGGACTCCTGCCGATGCTGGCCGCGCTGTTCCTGGTCGTCTCCAGCGTCGGCCTGATCATGCCCAACTCCTTCGCCCTGGCCCTCCAGGACCACGGTGACGTCGCGGGCTCGGCGGCCGCGCTGCTCGGCCTGTTCCAGCACCTGATCGGCGCCGCCGTCGTGCCGCTCGTGGGACTGGCCGGCGAGGACACCGCCGTACCCATGGGCATCGTCATCGCCGTCCTCGGCGTCGGCGGGCTCCTCTCCTTCGCCCTGCTCACCCGCTCGCACGGGTCGTCCGGGCAGGACACGGCCGCCCCGGCCGGGTCCGGTTCCGAGGACGTCCCGGAGCCGGTCCGCGGCTGACACCGCCCCACCCTCCCGCCGGTCCGGGGACTGTCACTTCCCCCCATGCGTCCCCGGACCGGCGCCCCCCACGACAGGCGCGCACCCCCACACACACCTCACTTCTTCCTGTTCCCGACCGAAACCGATTGAGGTACAGCCACCATGACACTCGCCCAGCACGTCACGGCAGCCGACTCCTGGCGGTTCCGGCCCGCGGCCCAGCAGCCCACCTGGCCCGATCCGCAAGCCCTGCGCTCCGTCGTGAACGACCTGGTGTCCTACCCGCCCCTGGTCTTCGCCGGGGAGTGCGACCGGCTGCGCGACCGGCTCGCCGCCGTGGCCCGCGGTGAGGCGTTCGTCCTCCAGGGCGGCGACTGCGCCGAGACCTTCGACGCCGTCTCCGCCGACCAGATCCGCGCCAAGGTCCGCACGCTGCTCCAGATGGCCGCCGTACTGACGTACGCGACCTCCGTGCCGGTGGTCAAGATCGGCCGGATCGCCGGACAGTACTCCAAGCCCCGCTCCCAGCCCACCGAGACCCGCGACGGCGTCGAACTGCCCGTCTACCGGGGCGACTCGGTCAACGGCCTCGCGTTCACCCCGGAGGCCCGCACCCCCGACCCCGAGCGGCTCAAGCGGATGTACCACGCCTCCGCCGCCACCTTGAACCTCATCCGCGCCTTCACCACCGGTGGCTACGCCGACCTGCGCCAGGTCCACGAGTGGAACCGGGACTTCGTCACCGCCTCCCCGGTCGGCGAGCGCTACGAGAGCCTGGCCCGCGACATCGACGCCGCGCTGGCCTTCCTGGCCGCCTGCGGCGCCGACCCGGCCGAGTTCCACTCCTCCGAGATCTTCGCCAGCCACGAGGCTCTCGTGCTCGACTACGAGGCCGCCCTCACCCGCACCGATTCGCGCACGGGCCTCCCGTACGACGTCTCCGGGCACATGATCTGGATCGGCGAGCGCACCCGGCAACTCGACGGCGCGCACGTCGAGTTCGCCTCCCAGGTCCGCAACCCCATCGGCGTCAAGCTCGGCCCGAGGACCACGCACGACGACGCGCTCGCCCTCATCGACAAGCTCGACCCCGAGCGCGAGCCCGGCCGGCTCACCTTCATCACCCGCATGGGCGCGGCCGCCATCCGCGAGACCCTGCCCGAGCTCGTGGCCAAGGTCACCGCCGAGGGCGCGCAGCCCGCCTGGATCTGCGACCCCATGCACGGCAACACCTTCGAAGCGCCCAGCGGCCACAAGACCCGCCGCTTCGAGGACGTGCTCGACGAGGTCCACGGCTTCTTCGAGGTCCACCACGCGCTGGGCACCCACCCCGGCGGCATCCACATCGAGCTGACCGGCGACGACGTCACCGAGTGCGTCGGCGGCGGTGCCGCCGTCCGCCTCGCCGACCTCGACCGGCGCTACGAGTCGGCCTGCGACCCGCGCCTGAACCGCAAGCAGTCCCTCGACCTCGCCTTCCAGGTCGCCGAGCTCTACCGGGACCTGGGCCGCGACCGCGGGCGCACCGTCGCCGAGCCCTCGGCCCGCCCGGCCGCCGCCGCCGCGGCCTGACCACAACCCACCGAAGCTCAACTCACCTGAGGGGGAAGACGATGAGCGTGCGTGCCCTGCGTGGTGCCGTCCAGCTGGACCGGGACGAGCGGCACCACCTGCTCGACGAGGTACGGAGACTGTTCCAGGAGATGCTCCGCTCCAACGGGCTCGACCAGGACGACCTGGTCAGCGTGATCTTCACCGCGACCCCGGACCTGGTCAGCGAGTTCCCCGCGCTCGCCGCCCGCGAGCTGGGCATGGCCGACGTGCCGCTGATGTGCGCCCAGGAACTGGACATCGCCGGGTCCCTGCCCCGGGTGGTGCGGATCCTCGCGCACGCCGAGACCGACCGGCCCAAACCCGCGATCAAGCACGTGTACCTGGGCGGCGCCGCCGCGCTGCGCCGGGACCTCGTCCCGCAGGACGGAGCCTCGGGATGATCCGCTCCGCCGCCGTGGTGGGGACGGGCCTGATCGGCACCTCGGTCGCTCTGGCCCTCGGCCGACGGGGCGTCACCGTCCACCTGATCGACGAGAACGAGTCGGCGGTCCGCACCGCCGCCTCGCTCGGGGCGGGCACCGTCGGCGCCCCGCCGGACACCGTGGACCTCGCGGTGCTGGCGGTCCCGCCGGCCCAGGTCGGACCGGCCCTCGCCGCCCACCAGGCCCGCGGGCTCGCCCGTGCCTACACCGACGTGGCCAGTGTGAAGGCCCAGCCGGAGCGCGGCGTCGCCGCCAGCGGCGCCGACGCGGGCGCCTTCATCGGCGGCCATCCGATGGCCGGCCGGGAGCGTTCCGGCCCGCTGGCCGCCTGCGCCACCCTCTTCGAGGGCCGTTCCTGGGTTCTCACCCCGACGGCCCTCACCAGCCGCGACACGCTCAACATGGCCCTGATGATGGTGGCCCTGTGCGGGGCGGTGCCGGTGGTGATGGACAGCGGCGCCCACGACCTCGCCGTCGCCCGGGTCTCCCACACCCCGCACGTGGTCTCCTCCCTGCTCGCCGCACGCCTGCTGCACCTGAACCCGGACGCCTCGCGGCTGGCCGGCCAGGGCCTGCGCGACATGGTGCGGATCGCGGGGGGCGACCTGCGGCTGTGGACCGACATCCTGGAGTCCAACGCCACGGCCGTCGCCGAGGTGCTGGCGGAGCTGGGCGACGACCTCCAGGCCACCGTGGCCGCCCTGCGCGGCCTGTCCACCGGCGATCCCGACGAACGCGCCCGGTCCGCCTCGCTCCTGGCCGACATGCTCGGCCGCGGCATCACCGGCCGCGACCGCATCCCCGGCAAGCACGGGCACCCGGTGCCCGCCTGCACACCGGTCCGGGTGCTCATCGGCGACCAGCCCGGCGAGCTGGCCCGGCTGCTGGTCACCACCGCCGAACTCGGCGTGAACATCGAGGACATGACCATCGACCACTCGCCCGGCCAGGAGAGCGGCCTGGTCGAGCTGATGGTCGCGCACTCCCGTGCCCACTCCATGGCCCAGAGCCTGACCGAAGCCGGCTGGCACGTCCAGCGTCTGCGGCAGCCGACCGCCACCCCGGCCCCCGTCCCGGTCTGACCGCCGGCGGCCGAGGCGTGTACGCCGGAATCACCCCCGGAATCACCGCCGGCATCACCGCCGCGCCCACCGGCCGGGCTCCACCGGACATCCACGAGAGAAGACCTCCCTTGAGCAATTTGCGATGGCTCACCGCGGGCGAGTCGCACGGACCCGCACTCACCGCCGTCCTCGAAGGCATGCCGGCCGGGGTGGAGATCTCCACCAAGGCCGTCGCCGACGCCTTGGCGCGCCGCCGGCTCGGCCACGGCCGCGGTGCCCGCATGGCCTTCGAGCGCGACGAGGCCGCCTTCCTCGGGGGCGTCCGCCACGGGCGTACCCAGGGCGGCCCGATCGCGCTCCGGATCGACAACACCGAGTGGCCCAAGTGGCGGACCGTCATGGCCGCCGACAGCGTGCCCGACGACACCCTGGCCGGGCTGGCCCGCAACGCCCCGCTGTCGCGGCCCCGGCCCGGCCACGCGGACCTCGCCGGGATGCAGAAGTACGGGTTCGACGACGCCCGGCCCGTACTGGAGCGGGCCAGTGCCCGCGAGACCGCCGCACGGGTCGCCCTCGGCGAGATCGCCCGCGCGTTCCTGCTCCAGGCCTACAGCGTCACCGTGGTCAGCCATGTGGTCGGGATCGGCGGTGTCCGGGCCCCGGAGGGCCTGGCGCCCGGCCCGGGGGACGTCGAGCGGGTCGACGCCGACCCGGTGCGCTGCCTCGACCCGGAGGCCTCCGCCGCGATGACCGCGGCGGTCGACCGGGCCCACAAGGAGGGCGACACCCTCGGTGGCACGGTGGAGGTCCTCGCCTACGGGCTGCCGCCGGGCCTGGGCAGCCATGTGCACGGTGACCGGCGGCTCGACGCCCGCCTGGCCGGTGCGCTCATGGGCATCCAGGCCATCAAGGGGGTCGAGTTCGGTGACGGCTTCGGCCTGGCCCGCGTACCCGGCTCCCTCGCCCACGACGAGATCGAGCCCGGCCCCGACGGCCTGCGCCGCCGTACCGCCCGCTCCGGCGGTGTGGAGGGCGGCATGAGCACCGGCGAACCCCTGCGCGTACGGGCCGCGATGAAACCCATCGCCACCGTCCCACGGGCCCTGGCCACCGTCGACGTCGCCACCGGCCGGCCGGCCGTGGCGCACCACCAGCGCTCGGACGTCTGCGCCGTGCCCGCCGCGGCCGTGGTCGCCGAGGCCGTCACCGCGCTGGTGCTGGCCCACGCGGCGCTGGAGAAGTTCGGCGGCGACTCGCTCGCCGAGACGGCCCGCAACCACCGCTCGTACCTCGACCACCTGGCCGTCCGGTGAGCGCCCCGGCCGTCCACGGGAACACCCGGCCCACCACACGGATCGCCGTCGGCGGCCCCCGGCCGTACGAGGTCGCGGTCGGCACCGGCCTGACCGGCGAGACCGGACGCCTGCTCGGCCCCGAACCGCTGCGGGTGGCCGTGGTCCACTCCGGCTCCGTACGTGCCGTGGCCCGCGAGATCGTCGGCGAACTCACCGGCGAGGGCCGGATCGTGGTGTCCCTCGAAGTCCCCGACGGCGAATCGGCCAAGGACACCTCCGTCGTGGTGGGCCTGTGGCGGGCGCTCGCCGACGCCGGGTTCACCCGCAGCGACGCGGTGGTGGCCGTCGGCGGCGGGGCCGTCACCGATCTCGCCGGGTTCGCCGCCGCGGGCTGGCTGCGCGGCGTACGGCTGGTCCTCGTACCGACCACGCTGCTGGCCATGGTCGATGCCGCGGTCGGCGGCAAGACCGCCGTCAACCTGCCCCAGGGCAAGAACCTGGTGGGCGCCTTCCACCCGCCCTCCGGGGTCCTGTGCGACCTGGACCTCCTCGCCACCCTGCCGCCCGCCGACCTCGCCAGCGGGCTCGCGGAAGTCATCAAGGCCGGGTTCGTCACCGACCCGGAGATCCTCCGCCTGATCGAGAGCGACCCCACGGGCGCCGGCCGCCCCGACGGCCCGCACACCCGCGAGCTGATCGAGCGCGCCGTACGCGTCAAGGCGGAGATCGTCACCGAGGACCTCACCGAGCAGGGCCGTCGCGAGCACCTCAACTACGGCCACACCCTCGGCCACGCCGTCGAGCGGGTCAGCGGCTACCGCGTGCGGCACGGACACGCCGTGGCCGTCGGCATGGTCTACGCCGCCGAACTCGCCCTGCTCACCGGCCGCCTCACCGCCACCGACGCCGCCCGCCACCGCACCCTGCTCGCCTCCGTGGGCCTGCCGACCGGGTACGCCGCCGGCTGGCCGGAGCTGCGCACCGCGATGAGCCTCGACAAGAAGACGCGCGGCACCCGGCTCCGCCTGGTCGTCCTCGACGCCCCGGCCCGCCCCGCCCTGCTGTCCGACCCGCCGGAAGAGCTCCTCGCCGCCGCCTGGCGGAAGGTCGGACGATGACGGGGCCCTGGACGGGCGGGGGGCACCCGCCCCCCGCACCCGGGGAGCCGCCCCGGCCGCTGCCGGCCGCCACGCCCGCGTACCCGGCGGCCACACCCGCGCGCGTTCCGGCGCACCCGGCCACACCCGCGCGCGTTCCCGCGCACCCGGCCACGCCCACGTACGTTCCCGCGCGCCCGGCCATGCCCACGCACGTTCCCGCGCACCCGGCCACACCCGCGCGTGTTCGCGCGTACCCGGCCACGCCCACGCGCATTCCCGCGCACCCGGCCACACCCGCGCACGTTCCCGGGGACAGGCCCTCGCCCGCAACCACCGGCGCCCCGGGCGCCCTTGGCCCATGAGCGCCGGGGACCCGGTCGCGCGGCTGTGCGGTGCCGTCTTCGACTGCCTGCCACGGCGCGATCAGCGCGGCACCGCCGAGCTGTACGTCCGAACGCTGCTGACCGCGCCCGGCGGACGGAGCCTGCGGCATACGGCCCGCTCCGCCGGGCACCGTGACGACGGGCAGCGGCTGAACCACTTCATCACCGCCGCCCCCTGGGACTGGCGGCCCGTCCGGGCCGCCCTCGCCGAGCAGGTCGCCGCCGCCGTCCGGCCGGTGGCCTGGGCCGTACGGCCCGCCACCGTGGCGCGGCGCGGGCTCCAGGGCGTCGGCGTCGGCCACTACGTCGACCACCTGCGCGGTCGCTCCGTGCGCGCCCAGCGCTCCGTCGGCCTGTGGCTGGTCACCGACCACGGCGACATCCCCGTCGGCTGGCGACTGGTGCTCCCCCCGTCCTGGCTGGAGGCCCCCGCGAACCGGGACCGCTGCGCCGTGCCCGAGGGGCTGGTCCCCGCCGGCACCGCGCGGACCGCCCTGGACTGCGGCCTCCGCGGCGTCGGGGCGGCCGGACCCGCCGCCGACCTGCCGGTGGTCCTGGACGCCCGGCAGGCCCATGTGCCCACCGCCATCGCGGAGTTCACCGCCCGCCGGATCCCGTACCTGCTCCGCATCGCCGGCACCGAGCCGCTCCTCGGCACCGGCGGCAACGCCCCCGCCGGCCGGCTCGGCGCCCCGCCGGCCAGGGGCGAGCGGCGCCGGAGCACCTTCGTCTCGGTCCTGGAGGACCGCGAAGGCCGCCGGCGCGAGATCGTCCGGGTGGCCTGCCGGCCCACCACGGGCGCCCCCCGCCTCCGCCCGCACACCCTGCTCGGCGAACACACCGCCCGCGCCCACGGCACCACCGCCTTCTGGCTCACCGACCTGGCCGGGCACCCCACCCCCGCCCTGCTGGACCTGGCCCGGTCCCTGCGGCCCGCCACCGCGGCCGCCGTGCCCGACACCGGTCTGTACGCCTACACCGGCCGCTCGTTCCCGGCCTGGCACCGGCACACCACGCTCGCCTCCGTCGCGCACGCGGCCGCCGTGCTGTTCCGCGCCCGCACCGGACCGACGGCCATCCGCTGAACCACCCGCCGTACCAGGCCGACGGCCATCCGTTGAACCACCCGCCGTACCAGGCCGACGGCCACCCGCTGAACCACCCGCCGTACCGCGAGAACCCCCGTCCACCGAAGAGAAGGGCCCGCCATGACCGTTTCCACCACCCCGCCCGCCCCCGGCCTGTCCTGGGACGACACCGACCGTCGCGCGGTCGAGGTCGCCCGAGCCCTGACGGTCGACGCCGTCGAGGCGGCGGGCCACGGCCACCCGGGTACGGCCATGAGCCTCGCCCCGGCCGCGTACCTGCTCTTCCAGAGACTTCTGCGGCACGACCCGAACGACCCGGGCTGGGCGGGCCGCGACCGGTTCGTCCTCTCCTGCGGCCATGCCAGCCTGACCCTGTACACACAGCTGTACCTGTCCGGCTACGGGCTCACCCTGGACGACCTCAGGAGCCTGCGGACCGAGGGCAGCCGGACCCCCGCCCATCCCGAGTACGGTCACACCCCGGGCGTCGAGACGACCACCGGCCCCCTCGGCCAGGGGCTCGCCAACGCGGTCGGCATGGCGATGGCCGCCCGCCGCGAACGCGGACTGCTCGACCCCGAAGCAGCCCCGGGTGCCTCCCCCTTCGACCACACCGTCTGGGCCATCGCCTCCGACGGCGACCTGGAGGAGGGCGTCGCCCACGAGGCCAGTTCCCTCGCCGGCCACCAGCGCCTGGGCAACCTCGTCGTCCTCTACGACGACAACCGCATCTCCATCGAGGACGACCGCCAGATCGCCCACTCCGAGGACACCCTGGCCCGCTACCGCGCGTACGGCTGGCACGTCCAGCAGGTCGACTGGACCGCGACCGGCACGTACCACGAGGACGTCGAGGCGCTGTACCGGGCGCTGACCGCCGCGCGCGACACCACCGGCCGGCCCTCGCTCGTCGCGCTGCGCACCGTCATCGGGTGGCCCGCGCCCAGGAAGCGGAACACCGGCGGCATTCACGGCTCCGCGCTCGGCGCCGAGGAGGCGGCGGCCGCCAAGGCCGCCATGGGCCTGGACCCGCGGCTCACCTTCCAGGTCCCCGGTGACGTGCTGGCCCACGCCCGGCAGGTCGCCGACCGCGGCCGCGCCGCCCACCGCCGGTGGGACAAGGAGTTCCAGGACTGGCGCGCCCTCAACCCCGAGCGCGCGGACCTCTTCGACCGGCTCGCCCGGCGCCGGCTGCCCGACGGCTGGCAGCGGCACCTCCCCGAGTTCACACCCTCGGGCCAGATGGCCACCCGCAAGGCCTCCGGAGCGGTCCTGGACGCGCTCGCCTCGGCCCTGCCCGAGCTGTGGGGCGGCTCCGCGGACCTCGCCGAGTCCAACAACACCACCATGAAGGGCGAGCCCTCCTTCGTCCCCGAGGAGTTCGCCACCGACGCCTTCCCCGGCCACCGCTACGGCCGCACCCTGCACTTCGGCATCCGCGAACACGCCATGGGCGCGATCCTCAACGGCATCGCCCTGCACGGCGGCACCCGCCCCTACGGCGGCACCTTCCTGGTCTTCTCCGACTACATGCGGCCCGCCGTCCGGCTCGCCGCCATGATGCGGCTGCCCGTCACCTACGTGTGGACCCACGACTCCATCGGCCTCGGCGAGGACGGCCCCACCCACCAGCCCATCGAGCACCTGTGGTCGTTGCGCGCCGTCCCCGGACTCGACGTGGTCCGGCCCGCGGACGCCAACGAGACCGTCGTCGCCTGGCGCACCATCCTCGAACACGGCGACCGCCCCGCGGGCCTGTGCCTGAGCCGGCAGAACCTGCCCGTGCTCGACCGCTCCGCCGGCACCGGCCTGGCACCCGCCGCCGGCGCCGCCCGGGGCGGATACGTCCTGGCCGAGGGCGAGGGCAAAGACCCGCAGGTGATCCTCATCGCCACCGGCAGCGAGGTGCCCATCGCCCTGGACGCCCGCCGCATCCTCCAGGAGGAGGGCCTGTCCACCCGGGTCGTCTCGATGCCGTGTCTGGAATGGTTCCACGCGCAGGACCAGGACTACCGCGAGCGGGTGCTGCCGCCCGGGATCACCGCCCGGGTCTCCGTCGAGGCGGGCTCCGTCCTCGGCTGGCACGCGCTGGTCGGGCAGGCGGGCGAGGCCGTCGGCATCGACTCCTTCGGTGCCAGCGCCCCCTACCAGGCGCTGTACGAGAGCCACGGCCTGACGGCGGCCAAGGTCGCCGCGGCAGCCCGCGCCAGCCACGTCCGTGCCCGTCGCACGTCCACCGCCCGATGAGCGCGGCCGTGCTGGAGGCCCGCATCCCGGGCTCCAAGAGCATCACCAACCGGGCCCTGCTGCTCGCCGCCGCGGCCGACGGCCTCAGCCGGCTGGGCGCGCCGCTGGCCTGCGACGACACGCTGGCGTTCCGTACCGCGCTGACCGGCATGGGCATCGAGGTGGCGGACGAGGGCGACGCCTGGGCCGTCACCGGCCGAGGCGTGGGCCCGTACGCGCCCGGCCGGGTGTGGTGCGCCGACGCCGGGACCGCGGCCCGCTTCCTGCCGCCCTTCGCGGCCACCGGGCGCGGCACGTACGTCTTCGACGGTTCCGACCAGCTCAGGGCCCGTCCGCTGCTGCCGCTGCTGGACGCGCTGGCCGGCCTCGGCGCGCGGGTCGAGGGCGGCGGCCTGCCGTTCACGCTGACGGCCGCCGGGCTCCCGGGCGGCCGGATCGAGCTGGACTCGGGGCTGAGCAGCCAGTACCTCAGCGGGCTGCTGATGGCCGCCCCCCTGATGTCCGGTCCGCTCAGGGTGGACGTGCCCCGGCTGGTCAGCCGCCCGTACCTGGACATGACGATGGCCCTGATGCGCAGGTTCGGCGCCCGGCTGGAGGAGTCGGGCAGCTCCATCGTCGTCCGGCCCGGCGGCTACACCCCCACCGACCTCACCGTCGAGCCGGACGCCTCCACCGCCTCGTACGTCTTCGCCGCGGCGGCCGTCACCGGCCGCACGGTCCGGGTGCGCGGCCTGGGCACCGGCAGCCTCCAGGGCGACACGGCCTTCGCGGGGGTGCTGGAGCGGGCCGGCGCCCAGGTCACGACGGACGAGGACCGGACGGAGGTCACCGGCCCGGCGGGCGGCGCTCTGCGGGGCGGGTTCACCGTCGACATGGGCGACATCTCCGACACGTTCATGACGCTGGCCGCCATCGCCCCGCTCGCCGACGCGCCCATCACCATCACCGGCATCGCCCACGCACGGCTCAAGGAGTCGGACCGGATCACGGCCGTCGCGGCCAACCTGCGGCGCCTGGGCATCGCCGTCGAGGAGGGCCACGACCACATCACCGTGCACCCGGGCACGCCCGTCCCCGCCACCGTGGACTGCCGGCGCGACCACCGCATCGCCATGTCCTTCTCGGTGCTGGGCCTGCGGGCCCCGGGCATCACCCTGGACGACCCGGCGTGCGTCGGCAAGACCTTCCCGGGGTTCCACGTGGAACTGGCCCGCCTCTTCGGGCCCGCCCTGACGGCGGGCCGCCGGTGAGCGACGGGCCGTCGGTGACCGACGGGCCGCCGGTGAACGCCCGTGCGGCGGGCCGCCGTCAGCGCAGCCAGTGCGAGGCGGTCTTCAGCAGCCGGTCGTTGGCGTCCGGGGCGCCGATGGTGATCCGTACGCCCTCGTCGCCGAAGGGGCGGACCATCAGCCCGGCCGCCTCGCAGGCGTCGGTGAAGCCGGCCGTACGGGTTCCCAGCCGCAGCCACACGAAGTTGGCCTGGCTCTCGGGCACCTGGTAGCCCGCCTCACGGAGGCCGGCCGTCACCCGGGCCCGCTCGGCCACCAGCTCCGCCACCCGCTCGGCCAGCTCCGCGCCGGCCCGCAGCGATGCCACCGCCGCCGCCTGCGCCGGTCCGCTCACACCGAACGGGACGGCGCAGGCGCGCAGCGCCGCCGCGACCCGGGGGTGCGCCACGGCGAAGCCGACGCGCAGCGTGGCCAGCCCGTACGCCTTGGAGAACGTCCGCAGTACGGCGACGTTCGGGCGGTCGCGGTAGAGGTCGACGCCGTCCGGGACCTCCGCGTCGTCGACGAACTCCCGGTACGCCTCGTCGACGACGACCAGCACCCGGCGCTCCACCCGGTCCAGGAACCGTTCCAGCTCGGCCCGGCGCAGGGCGGTGCCGGTCGGGTTGTTGGGGTTGCAGATGAACACCACCCGGGTGCGGTCGGTCACCGCGGCGGCCATGGCGTCCAGGTCGTACGCCTCCCCGCGCAGCGGGACCTGCACCGGCGTCGCCCCCGCGGCCCAGGTCAGCAGCGGGTACGCCTCGAACGAGCGCCAGCCGAAGAGGACTTCGTCGCCGGGTCCGGCGGCGGCCGCGACGAGGTGCTGGGTGATGCCCACGGACCCGGTGCCCAGGACGAGGTGCCCGGCGGGCACGCCCAGGCCCGCGGCGAGCTCGTCGCGTAGGACGGTGGCGGCCGGGTCGGGGTAGCGGTTGAGCCGGCCCAGCTCGGCCTCGACCGCGCGGATCACCGACGGGAGCGGCGGATAGGGGTTCTCGTTGGAGGAGAGCTTGTCGACGAGGTCGTCGGGGGCCGGGCGGCCCGGTACGTAGCGGGGCAGCGTGGAGACGTCCGCGCGCAGCAGGGGGAAGGTCTCGTCGGTCATGGGTGTCCTCTCCGGTGAAAAGGCGGGAAAGGGCAGCGCGACAAGCCGCCCGGCCGCGCCGCAGGGGGGTGACGGCACGGCCGGACGGCAGCTGCGCGGCCCGGGGTCCGGGCAGGGGGTGTCCCGCCGTGGGGTCAGGGCCCCTCGGCGGCGGGCGGGTTGTAGGGCGAGGGCCCGGCGAAGGACCAGCGCAGCCGGGTCGCCCCGTCGATCTGGACCACCTGCTCGATGTCGAACTCGCACATCCGCAGGGCGCCGGGCACGGCGGCCCGGTGGTCCTCGTCCCAGTCGATCCGGGCCTTGCCCGACAGCTGGAGGGTGCTGCCCGTCTCCCAGTCCAGGAAGAGCAGCCCGCAGTTGGGGTTCAGCTGCAGGTTGCCCAGGGTCATGTAGAAGGAGTTGCCGAAGTAGTCCGGCCAGACGAGCTTGCGCGGCCCGGCCACCGAGACGAAGCCTGGGTCGCCCCCGCGGTGCGAGGAGTCCGCGCCGTAGCCCTCCGCCCGGCTGGCGATGAAGAAGGTGTCCGCGCCGCGGATCCAGCGCTCCTGCTCCGGCGTCAGGTCGACGCCCGTACGGGCCGGTCCGGGTCCGGCGGCGGGCCCGTCCGCGACCGGCACCCGGACCTGGAGGTACTTGGGGCAGTTGCCCAGCACCTGCTCGGTGCGGATGCGCAGCGTGTCGTTCTCGCGGCGCGCCACCCCGTTGATCCGGACCCGGCTGGTGGTGTGCGGTTCCAGGGCGAGCAGGCCGATGTCGGTGGTGGTCCCGAAGGCGTCCGCGAGCGGATCGCCCGGCACCGGCAGCGACGACAGGACGACGGTCTGGTCGTCCAGGGGCGCCGCGAACCCGGGGTCGCCGGTGACCAGCGAGGACCAGAGGGCCCCGGAGGAGTCGGCGGCGCCGAGGAAGAGCATCCGCTGGCGCAGCAGGTACGGGCCGAAGCCGGGCAGCAGGTCGCCCTCGAACATGGGCGAGCCCCAGCCGGGCCGGCCCTCACCGGCCTGTTTCTGTACGGCCTGCTCACCTTCGTGGTACGGCGTTTTGATCACGATGACCTCCTGGTCAGGGGCGGGCGCCGACCAGCAGCGCGGTGTCGACCACGCGGTTGGAGAAGCCCCACTCGTTGTCGTACCAGCCGACGACCTTGACCTGACGGCCGTCGCCGATGACCTTCGTCAGACCCGAGTCGAAGATGCAGGACGCCGGGTCGGTGACGATGTCGCTGGAGACGATCGGCTCGTCGGTGAAGGTGAGGACGGACCCCAGGGGCCCCTCGGCGGCCTTCGCGAATATCGCGTTGACCTCCTCGGCCGTGGTCCGGCGGCCCACCCGGACGGTCAGGTCGGTGGCGGATCCGGTCGGGATCGGCACCCGCAGCGCGTACCCGTCGAGCTTGCCCTTCAGCTGCGGCAGGACGAGGCCGATCGCCTTGGCGGCGCCGGTCGTGGTCGGCACGGTGTTCGTCGCCGCCGAGCGGGCGCGGCGCAGGTCGCCGTGCGGGCCGTCCTGGAGGTTCTGGTCCTGCGTGTAGGCGTGGACCGTGGTCATCAGGCCGTGCTCGATGCCCAGCTCCTCGTCCAGCACCTTCGCCAGCGGGGCCAGGCAGTTGGTCGTGCACGAGGCGTTGGAGACGATGTCGTGCGCGGCCGGGTCGTAGAGGTGGTCGTTGATGCCGATGGCGATGGTCAGGTCCTCGTTCTTGGCGGGCGCGCTGATGATCACCTTGCGGGCGCCGGCCTCCAGGTGGGCGCGGGCCTTGACCGCGTCGGTGAAGACGCCCGTGGACTCGATGACGACATCCACCTCCAGCTCGCCCCAGGGCAACTCGGCCGGGTCGCGCTCGGCGGTCACCCGGATGGTGCGCCCGTCGACGACGAGCGCACCGTCGCCGGCGCGTACGTCACGGCCGAGACGGCCCAGGGTGCTGTCGTACTTGAGCAGGTGCGCGAGCGTGGCGGCGTCGGTGAGGTCGTTGATCGCGACCACCTCCAGGCCGGTACCCCGCTCCAGGGCGGCGCGGAAGAAGCTGCGGCCGATGCGGCCGAATCCGTTGATGCCGACCTTGATCGTCACGTCATACCTCTCGTCGAATTCACATCCGCCACCGCACGGAAAATCGCGCGGCGCGGCCGTCCGGCCCTCGACGCTACCCCCGGCCCACCGCGGCGACTTGCGCAAATGCGCCTGGGTTTCCCTGTGTTCGCGCACAGAAGGCCAGGCACGGTTTTTCCGATCGAAACTTCCGATGGGTCAATCATACGTGCACGGAGGTATGTTGTGATGGAGTCAGCTGTCCGAGGGGACACATGACACCTGCTTCGCGGAGCGAGGAGAACGATGGACATGCCGGATGCGAGCACCCACGCTGCGGCACACGTCCTGCGCGCCCACGACGAAGCCGTGCGCGGCACGGCCGTTCGCCGGCAGTTCGGTGACGTATGGGTCGCGCTGGTCTCCGGAGAGCCCCACGAGGCGGTGCGGACCGCCCGCTCCATCACGGACTCCCCCGGGTACCTGCGGGTCTTCCGGTTACTGGAGGGCGAGATCCTGGTCCACCAGGACGGCCGCTCGGACCGCGCGGGCGGACCGCAGATCATCTGCTGCGACACCACCCGCGCCTACCGGCTCCACCTGCCCTCCCCCTTCCGGCTGGTCGAGGTCCTGCTGCCCCACCGCCGCCTCGGCCTGCCGCCCGCCGACACCGCGAAGCTCACCGCCACCGGCTGGTGCGGACGCAAGGGCGCGGGCGCCCTGCTCTCCCAGCTCCTGTTCGGCCTCGACGAGCACGGCGGCGAGATCCACTCGGCCGTCGACCGCGTCGGCGGCACCCTCGCGGCCCTGACCGCCGCCGTCCTGGCCGACCGGCTGCGCCATCTCGCCGCCGAGGACGAGATCGCCCGCCACGACCGCATGCTCAACATCCAGGAGTACATCCGCGGGCGACTGGCCGATCCGGACCTCACCCCGCACGCGGTCGCCGAACAGCACAACGTCTCCCTGCGCTACCTGCAACGGATCTTCCAGGAGCACGGGACCAGCCCCGCCCGCTGGATCCGCGACGAACGCCTGTCGCGCTGCCGGGCCGAGCTGCGCGACCCGCACCTCGACCACCTGCCCGTCGGCCTGATCGGCGAACGGGCCGGCCTCTACCAGGCCTCGCACTTCAGCCGCCTCTTCCGCGAGCGGTACGGGGTGACGCCCCGCGGCTACCGCACCATGCGCGAGCCGGCCGACGCCTTCTGACGGGAACCCGGCGCACCCACGGCCGAACACGCGGCGCCCCACCCGGCGCCACCCGCGACCGAACATCCGACGAGCACCGACATCCGAGGAGGATGACGAATTGACCGGCACCAGCTTCGAATTCCCGGGCGAATACTACGAGATCATGCGGGGCGACTTCCGCAACCTCCCGGCCGAGACCGAGTTCCTCGCCTCCCTGCTGCCCGACGGCGGCACCGTGCTCGACCTCGGCAGCGGAACCGGCACCAACCTGCGGGCCCTGCGCGACCGCGGCCACCGGGGCACCGGGGTCGACCCGAGCGCCGCCTTCACCGCGTACGCCCGTGAGGCCGGCGACGAGAACCTCACCTACGTCAACGGCCGCGCCGAGGACTTCCGCACCGACGAACGCTTCGACCTCGTCTACAGCCTCTTCATGACGCTCAACTACCTGCCGCGCGCCGAACTCGCCGCCACCCTGCGCCGGGTCCGCGGGCTGCTGAGCCCCGGTGGCCGGGTCGTCCTGGAGTTCGGCCATCTGCTGAACTTCGTCGACACCTTCCAGCCGCACACCGTCGGCCACCACCGCGGCCCCGACGGTGTCCTCATCACCCGCCTGGCCCGCCAGGCGATCACCCCGCACGCGGCGAACTGGCGCAACGAGGAGACCCTGCTCGTCCGCGCCGCCGACGGCACCGTCGCCATGTACGACAACTTCTTCGACCAGGCCGTGCTGACCGGACCCGAGATCAGCGACCTGCTCGCGGCCGCCGGCCTGGTCGTCACCGCCGAGTACGGCGGCTTCCGCAAGGAACCCGCCCCCTTCCACGGCCGCGGGCCGCTCATCATCGTCGCCACCGCCCGGCAGGAGGAGAACCCCGCGTGACCAGCACCGGCATGTCCCTGCTCATCGGCGGGCCCGCACCCGACCCCGGAGTGCCGCACCTCGGCGCGGCCCTGGTCCGGGCCGCCCGTACCGGCGAAGGCCGCGGCCTGACCTACATCCAGCCCGACGGCTCCGAGGTCCACCGGACCTACTCCGGCCTGCTGGACGACGCCTCCCGCATCCTGGCGGGGCTGCGCGCCGCCGGAGCCCGGCCCGGCGAGAAGATCATCCTCCAGTCCGCGTACGACCCCGACCTCGTCGCCGCCTTCTGGGCCTGCGTCCTCGGCGGCTACCTGCCGCTGCCCGTCAGCGCCGACCCGCGCAACGGCCCGGATCTACTGGAGCGCGTCTGGACCGGCTACGGCCGGCCACGCGTCCTGACCGGCGCCGGCCAGGAGATCGTGCCCGCCGTCACCGCCGCCCCCGACTGGGGCACCGCCCACCTGGGCGACGTACCGGCGCTGCGCGCCGCGCACGAGGCCGACCACGACTGGCACGAGCCGGCCCCGGACGACCCGGTGGTGCTCCTGCTGACCTCGGGAAGCACCGGCGTGCCCAAGGCCGTCACCCTCACCCACCGCAACGTCCTGGTCCGCAGCGCGGCCACCGCCCAGGTCAACCACCTCGACCGGGACACGCGCACCTTCAACTGGATGCCCCTGGACCACGTCGGCGGACTGATCATGTTCCACGCGCGCGACGTCTTCCTCGGCTGCGCCCAGGTGCACGCCAAGATCCAGTGGGTCCTGGAGGACCCGCTGCGCTGGCTCGACGCCGCCTCCGCCCACCGGTCGGACACCACCTGGGCGCCCAACTTCGCCTACGTGCTGGTCAACGACCGGGCCGAGCAGTTCGCCGGGCGCGGCTGGGACCTGAGCCGGCTGCGCTACATCATGAACGGCGGCGAGGCCGTCCGCTCCGGCGTGGTCCGCCGCTTCCTGGACCTGCTGGCCCCCTACGGGCTGCCCGCCACGGCCATGTTCCCCGGCTGGGGCATGTCCGAGACCACCGCGGGCGTGGCCGACTGCCAGTTCACCGAGGCCGCCGCGGGCGACGACCGCTACGTGCCGGTGGGGCGACCCCAGCCCGGCACCCGGGTCCGGGTCGTCGACGAGCACGGAGAGCTCGTGCCCTGGGGGACCACCGGCCGGCTCCAGGTCACCGGTGCCACCGTCACCCGCGGCTACTACGACAACCCGGTGCAGAACCGGCAGTCCTTCACCGAGGACGGCTGGTTCAAGACGGGCGACCTCGCCTATGTCGAGGACGGCATCCTCACCGTCACCGGCCGCACCGACGACGTCATGCAGCTCGGCGACATCGCCTACCACGGCCACGAGATCGAGGCGGCCGTCGAGGAACTCGCCTTCGTGGAGCCCTCGTACACCGTGGCCACGCTCGTCTCCGCCGAGCCCGGCGGCCCCGAGGAGATCGCGGTCTTCTTCCACCCACGGGCCGGCCACGTCACCGAGACCGAGACCGAGGAGATCCGCGGCCGGTTGGCCGGACGGCTCGGCGTCGAGGTCCGGCACATCCTGCCGGTGGCCAAGTCGCAGGTCCCCAAGACCGGCATCGGCAAGCTCCGCAGGGCGCAGCTGCGCCAGAGCTTCGAGGAGCGCGGTGAGAACGCCGTGACCGTCAGCGCGTCGTGACAGCCCCGGACGGTGCGGGCCCCCACCGGCGCCCCGCACCGTCCGCCGACCATGGAGAGCCAATGCCACAGCAGGAACAAGCTGTCGGGCACACGGACGGTGGGACGGTGACCGCCTCCGTGGGGCCGGGCCCCGACCCGCGCCCGCTCACCCGCGAGCCGCTCTGCCTCGACCTTCTCAACACCCGCTGGCACGACCGCCACGGGCGCCACGATCTGCTCACGGACCTCGCCGGACTCGCCCTCTGGCTGGCCGGTTCACACGCCGCACCGGCCTTCCACGACGGCGAACTGCGGGCCGACCGGCCGACCTTGGACGTCGCCCGGCAGGCCCGTGCGGCGCTGGCCGGGGTGGTCGGCGGCCGGCCGGACGCCACCGGCCTGGCGGCGTTCAACCGCATCCTGGCGCCGGGGCGGATCCGCCGCACGCTCACGCCGGACGGCCCCGCCGAGTACGTCGAGGTGGACGAACCGCAGCACCGGCTCGGCTGGCTGGCCGGCACCGACTACCTGCGGCTGCTCACCGAGGACCCCGACCGCATACGGCCCTGCGCCACCCTGGGGTGCGGGCTCTACTTCTACGACGCCAGCCGCAACGGCACCCGTCGGTGGTGCACGCGTACGGGCTGCGGAAACCGCGCGCGGGTCGCCCGGCACTACGCGGCGCGGGCGTCACGGGCAGCCCCCTGACGGCCTTCACCCCGCGCGGCGCGGTCCCGCCCCTCACCCCAGCCCCTCCTCCACCAGCGCCGCCCACTGCGCCACCACCCGGGCGCGCCGGGCGGTGTCGTCGGTGAGGAGGTTGGCCAGGCCCAGGCCGCGGGCCATGTCCAGGAGGCCCTGGACCGTTTCGCGGGCGCCGGGGCGGGACTCGTCGGCGCCCAGGAGTTCGACGGCGATGCGGTGGGTCTCGCGGCCCACCCGCGCCTCCAGCTCCGTCACGCGCGGGCGCAGCTGGTCCTCGTTGGACGCGGCGACCCACAGCTGGAGCGCGGCCCGGAACAGGGGGCCCGTGTACAGGTCCACCAGCGCCGCGACCACCTCCGCGCGGCCCTGTACGGGGAGCGCGCGCAGGGCGGCCGAGCGCTCCTCGGCCACGTACTCCACCGCCCCCGTGAACAGGTCCTCGCGGGTCGGGAAGTGGTGCTGGGCCGCGCCCCGCGAGACCCCGGCCCGCTCGGCGACGACCGAGACGGTGGAGCCCGCCCAGCCGTGTTCGGCCAGGCAGGCCACCGCCGCCTCCAGGAGCCGCTGCCGGGTCGCCCGGCTGCGGTCCTGCTTGGGCGTGTGCACCGCTTTGGAAGTGGAGGAGGAGGAGGTCACCGCACCCATGCCGGGTCCCGTCGTTCGAGGAAGGCCGTCATCCCCTCCCTGGCCTCCTCGGAAGCGAACAGCGCGGCGGAGCGGGCGATGAGGTCTTCGGCGTACTGGTCGAAGCTCCCCAGCACCGTAGCCGTGACCAGCTCCTTCGATGCGGCCAGCCCCTGCGGTGACGCCCTGCGCAGGCCGTCCAGGACCGGTACGAGCGCCTGGTCCACCTCCTCGGCGGCCACGGTGACCAGCGACATCCTCGCCGCCTCCGCCGCGTCGAACCGCTCCCCCGTGAGGTAGTAGCGGTTCGCCGCCGTACGGTCCACGCGGGGCAGCAGGGTCAGCGAGATGACCGCCGGTGCCAGGCCCAGCCGCGATTCGGTGAGCGCGAAGGTCGACGACGGGCCCGCCACGGCGATGTCGCACGCCGCCAGCAGGCCCAGCCCGCCCGCCCGGACGTGGCCGTCGACCCGGGCCACCACCGGCTTCGGCAGCGCCACGATCTCCCGCATCAGGCCCACGAAGACCGCCGGGTCCGGCGGCGCCTTCAGGTCCGCGCCGGCGCAGAACGTCGTCCCCGTGTGGGTCAGCACCACCGCCCGTACGGTGCCGTCGGCGGCGCAGACCGCCAGCGCCTCGCGGAGTTCGCCGACGAGCGCCGCCGAGAGCGCGTTGCGGTTGGCCGGGGAGTCCAGGGTCAGCGTGGCGATGCCCCGCTCCCGCGTCCGTGCGATCAGGGTCACTGCTCCTCCGTCTTCTCCCGGTCGCGCAGCTCGCGCCGGAGGATCTTGCCGGACGCCGCCCGGGGCACCGCAGCGACGAACTCGGCCTGCCGCACCTTCTTGTACGGCGAGACCCGCTCGGCCACATAGGCCATCACGTCGTCGGCGGTGAGGCCCTCCCCCTCCGGCCCCCGGACCAGGAACGCCTTCGGGACCTCGTTGCCCTCGGCGTCGTACACCCCGATCACCGCCGCGTCCGCCACCTGCTCATGGGTGAGCAGCAGGGCCTCCAGCTCGGCCGGGGCCACCTGGTAGCCCTTGTACTTGATCAGCTCCTTGACCCGGTCGACGACGTACAGCCAGCCGTCCTCGTCCACCCGGCCGACGTCCCCCGTGTGCACCCAGCCGTCCGCGTCGATCATCGCGGCCGTGGCGTCCGGGCGGCCCAGGTAGCCCTTCATCACCTGGGGGCCGCGGATGAGGATCTCGCCGTCCGCCCCCGGCTCCGCGTCCTGCTCCGGGTCCACCAGGGACACGATCCGCATCTCGGTGCTGGGCAGCAGCTTGCCCACCGTGCCCGGCGGCGGCTGCTCCACGGAGAGCGGCACCACGTGCGTACCGGGCGACAGCTCCGTCATCCCGTACGCCTGCCGGACCGGCGGCAGCCCCAGCCGGGCCGAACACGCCGCCGCCAGCTCGGCGTCGAGCGGGGCGGCGGCGCTGACGATGTACCGGAGCGAGGACAGGTCGTACTCCCCCACCAGCGGGTGTTTCGCCAGCGCCAGCACGATCGGCGGGGCCACGTACAGCCCGGTGATGCGGTGCGTCCGGATGGCCTCCAGGAACTGCGCCAGGTCGAAGCGGGGCAGGACGACGACGGTCGAGCCACAGCGCAGCGGGGCGTTCATCAGCGCCGTGAGCCCGTAGATATGAAAAAAGGGAAGAACCGCCAGAATCCGGTCGCCCTCCTCCATCGGGATGAACGGTCTCAGCTGCTCCAGGTTCGTCCCGATCGACCGGTGCGTCAGCATGACGCCCTTGGGCGTGCCCGTCGTGCCGGAGCTGTACGGGAGCGCCGCCACGTCCTCGCCGGGGTCGATGGCGATCTCGGGCTCGGGGGCGGTGGAGGCGAGCATGTCCAGGACGGAGGGGTGGCCCTCCGCCTGGTCGCAGACGTAGATCTCCCGGACGCCGCCGGTCAGTTCGGCCGCCCGGCGGGCCGTCTCCAGGAGCGGGGAGACCGTCACGATCCACGTCGCCCCGCTGTCGGCCAGCTGCTTGGCGAACTCCTCCGCCGTCGCCAGCGGGTGGACCGTGGTGACGGAGGCGCCGGCGCGCGTGGCCCCGTAGAAGACGGCCGGGTAGGCGATGGTGTTCGGGCTGTGCAGGGCGAGCACGTCGCCCTTGCCGAGCCCCGCCTCGGCGAGTGCGGCGGCGATGCGGCGGTGGAAGCCGTCGAGCTGGGCGTACGTGAGGGAGGTGCCGTTCACCCCGTCGATGAGGGCGACCGTGTCGCCGAACTCCGCGGCCCCTCCGAGGACCGCTTCGTGGATGGGCGTGTCGAGGGCCGGTACGTCTGCGTACTCACTGCGGAACACCATGGCGGACCCCTGTCGTCGCGGTGGCCCGCGCCGCCGGGGGGGGCGGGCGCGGGACGCCGTGCGGGTGTGGAGAGTCAGAATCGCCCCTGCGGGCGGAGAAAGGGGAGAGGTCGGACAGCGGGAAAGCGCGGGGCGTGTCAGTACGACTTCGGCAGGCCCAGCGACTGGTGCGAGACGTAGTTGAGGATCATCTCCCGGCTGACCGGCGCGATCCGGGCCACCCGGGACGCGGTGATCAGCGAGGCGAGCCCGTACTCGCGGGTCAGGCCGTTGCCGCCCAGGGTGTGGACCGCCTGGTCGACCGCCTTCACGCAGGCCTCGCCGGCCGCGTACTTCGCCATGTTCGCCGCCTCCCCCGCCCCGATGTCGTCGCCCTCGTCGTAGAGCCGGGCGGCCTTCTGCATCATCAGGCGCGACAGCTCCAGCTCGATGTGCGCGGTGGCGAGCGGGTGCGCGATGGCCTGGTGGGAGCCGATCGGGGCCTTCCAGACCTGCCGGGTACGGGCGTACTCGACGGCCCTGCCGAGCGCGAACCGGCCCATTCCGATCCCGAACGCGGCCGTCATGATCCGCTCCGGGTTCAGCCCCGCGAAGAGCTGGAGCAGGCCCGCGTCCTCGTCGCCCACCAGGGCGTCGGCGGGCAGCCGTACGTCGTCCAGGACGAGTTCGAACTGCTTCTCGGGGGCGTGGAGTTCCATGTCGATCACCTTCCGCCCGAAGCCCTCGGCGTCGCGCGGGACGATGAACAGGCACGGCTTCAGCTTCCCGGAGCGGGCGTCCTCCGTACGGCCCACGATCAGCGTCGCGTCGGCTATGTCGACACCGGAGACGAAGACCTTGCGGCCGGTGAGCAGCCAGTCGGCGTCCGGGCCCGTGCCGTCGCGGCGGGCGGTGGTGGTGATCCGGTGGGAGTTGGAACCGGCGTCCGGTTCGGTGATGCCGAAGGCCATGGTGAGGCTGCCGTCGGCCAGGCCCGGCAGCCACGTGCGCTTCTGTTCGTCGGTGCCGAAGCGGGCGATGACCGTGCCGCAGATCGCCGGGGACACGATCATCATGAGGAGGGGCGAGCCCGCCGCCCCCAACTCCTCCAGCACGATGGAGAGTTCCGCCATGCCGCCGCCTCCGCCGCCGTACTCCTCGGGGAGGTTCACCCCGAGGTAGCCGAGCTTGGCGGCCTCCGCCCACAGCTCGCGGGTGTGGGAGCCCTCGCGGACGACGGTGGTCATGTAGTCGCGCCCGTACCGCTTTCCGAGGGCGGCGACGGCGGCGCGCAGCGCCTGGTGCTCTTCGGTCTCGAGGACGGTGCCGACGGTGCTCATGCGTTCTCCTCCGGTACGGAAGCGGGTACGGGAACGGATCCGGGCGCGGCTGCGGGGGCGGGACCGGGGTCCTCCTGGACCACGGCGAGCAGCGCGCCCACCTCGACCTGGTGGCCGGGGGCGGCGTGCAGGGCGGTGAGGGTGCCGGACGCGGGGGCGAGGACGCGGTGCTCCATCTTCATCGCCTCCAGCCAGATCAGCGGCTGCCCGGCCGCCACGGCGGCCCCCGGCGCCAGGCCCTCCGCGAGGCGGACGACGGTGCCGGGCATGGGGGCCAGGAGCGAGCCGGGGTCGGTCTGTGTGGCGGGGTCGGTGAAGCGGGGCAGGGCGGTGAAGGTGTACGAGGCTCCGGCGGTGTCCACGTAGCACCGGCCGGGGCTCCGGTCGGGGCCGGGGCTCCGGTCGGGGCCGGGGCTCCGGTCGGAGTCGGTGGCGATGGTGAAGTGCCGTGTCACACCGTGGAGTTCGAGGGTCACCCGGTCGGGTGCGGCGGCGAGCACCCGGACGCCGGGGGCGTCGTACGGTTCCGGGGTGCCGGTGCGCGGGGTGCGGTAGGCGATCTCGTGCTCGGTGCCGTCCGGTTCGCTGCGGTAGCGCTTGAACTGGGGCTGCGAGGGGACGTTGCGCCAGGCGCCGAAGCGGGTGGGGGCGGGCCCCGGGGTGCGCGTGGCGCGTACGGCTTCCGCCAGGGCGGCGGCGAGGGCGGCCGTCGCGGGGTCCCCGGAGGCCTCCGGCGCGGTCAGCTCCGCCAGGTGCCGGTCGTAGAAGCCGGTGTCGAGCCGGCCCGCCGCGAAGTCCGGGTGGCGCAACGACCGTACGAGCAGGGCGCGGTTGGTGACCGGGCCGTGGACACGGGCGCGTTCCAGGGCCCCGGCCAGCAGGCGGACCGCCTCGGTGCGCGTCGGCGCGTGGGCGATGACCTTGGCGAGCATCGGGTCGTAGTGGACGCCGATGGTGTCGCCGCCGGTGTACCCGGTGTCCAGGCGCAGGCCGGGCGCGTCCGGCACCTCCAGCGTGAGCAGTGCTCCGGTCTGCGGCTGCCAGTCGCGGGCGGGGTCCTCGGCGTAGAGCCGGGCCTCCACCGCGTGGCCGGCCGCTTCCGGAGGCGCGGGCAGCGGCTCCCCCTCCGCGACGCGCAGTTGCAGCGCGACCAGGTCCACCCCGAACACGGCCTCCGTCACCGGGTGTTCGACCTGGAGGCGGGTGTTCATCTCCAGGAAGTACGGCCGCCCCTCGGCGGAGACCAGGAACTCCACGGTCCCCGCCCCCCGGTAGCCGACCGCCCGCGCCGCCGCCACCGCCGCGCCGTGCAGCCGGGTGCGCAGGGCCTCGTCCAGGCCGGGGGCCGGGGCCTCCTCGATGACCTTCTGGTGGCGGCGCTGGAGCGAGCAGTCCCGGGTCCCCAGCGCCCACACGGTGTCGTACGCGTCCGCCATGACCTGCACCTCGACGTGCCGGCCCCGCTCCACGTACGGCTCCGCGAACACCTCCCCGTCCCCGAAGGCGGAGGCGGCCTCGGCGGCGGCCGCCAGCAACTCACCGGGCAGCGAGTCGAGTTCGCGGACGATCCGCATCCCGCGCCCGCCCCCGCCCGACGCGGCCTTCAGCAGCAGCGGCAGGTCCTCCGGGGTGGCGGTCGCCGGGTCCACGGGGGCCAGCAGAGGCACCCCCGCCCCGCCCATCAGCTCCTTGGCCCGGGTCTTGGACGCCATCAGCTCGATGGCCTCGACCGGCGGGCCGACCCACACCAGCCCCGCGTCGCGCACGGCGGCGGCGAAGGCGGCGTTCTCGGAGAGGAAGCCGTAGCCGGGGTGCACGGCGTCCGCCCCGGCGGCCCGCGCGGCGGCCACCACGAGATCGCCGCGCAGATAGGTGTCGGCGGGGGCGGCGCCCGGCAGCCGCACGGCGAGGTCCGCCTCGCGTACGTGCAGGGCGTCGGCGTCCGCGTCGGAGTACACGGCGACCGTGGTGATGCCCAGGTCACGGCAGGTGCGGAAGATCCGGCAGGCGATCTCGCCCCGGTTGGCGACGAGCAGCGTGGTGATGGTCATCCGGGCCCCGTGGGTAGCGGTGGTCATCTGGCCTCACATCCGGAAGACGCCGAAGCCGCCACGGGCGCCCTCGACCGGTGCGGTGTGGATCGCGGACAGGCACATTCCGAGGACGGTCCGGGTGTCGCGCGGGTCGATGACCCCGTCGTCGTACAGCCGCCCGGACAGGAACACCGGCAGCGACTCCGCCTCGATCTGCTGCTCCACCATGGCGCGCAGCCCGGCGTCCGCCTCGTCGTCGTACGGCTGCCCCTTCGCGGCGGCCGACGCGCGGGCCACGATGGACAGGACGCCCGCGAGCTGCTGCGGCCCCATGACGGCGGACTTGCTGCTGGGCCAGGCGAAGAGGAAGCGCGGGTCGTAGGCGCGCCCGCACATCCCGTAGTGCCCGGCCCCGTACGAGGCGCCCATCAGCACCGACAGGTGCGGGACCTTCGAGTTGGCGACGGCGTTGATCATCATCGCGCCGTGCTTGATGATGCCGCCCTGCTCGTACTCCTTGCCGACCATGTAGCCGGTGGTGTTGTGGAGGAAGAGGAGCGGGATGTCCCGCTGGTTGGCGAGCTGGATGAACTGGGCGGCCTTCTGCGACTCCTCGCTGAACAGCACGCCCTGCGCGTTGGCGAGGATGCCGACCGGGTAGCCGTGCAGCCGCGCCCACCCGGTGACCAGGCTCGTCCCGTACAGCGGCTTGAACGCGTCGAAGTCCGAGCCGTCGACCAGCCGGGCGATCACCTCGCCCGGGTCGAACGGCACCTTCAGGTCGCCCGGCACGATCCCGAGCAGCTCCTCCTCGTCGTACTTCGGCGGTTCGGCGGGTCCCGGATCGGCGTGCGCCTTACGCCAGTTGAAGCGGGCGACGATGCGCCGGGCCTGGCGGATCGCGTCCTGCTCGTCGACGGCGAAGTGGTCGGCGAGCCCCGACGTACGGGCGTGCATCCCGGCCCCGCCGAGGGACTCGTCGTCGCTCTCCTCACCGGTCGCCATCTTCACCAGCGGCGGTCCCCCGAGGAAGACCTTGGACCGCTCCCGGATCATCACGGCGTGGTCGGACATGCCGGGGACGTACGCGCCTCCGGCGGTCGAGTTGCCGAACACGACGGCCACGGTGGGGATTCCGGCGGCCGAAAGCCGTGTGATGTCCCGGAACAGCGCCCCGCCGGGGATGAAGATCTCCTTCTGGGACGGCAGATCGGCGCCGCCCGACTCCACCAGGCTGATGGCGGGGAGCCGGTTGGCGAAGGCGATCTCGTTGGCGCGCAGGGCCTTCTTCAGCGTCCACGGGTTCGAGGCCCCGCCGCGTACGGTCGGGTCGTTGGCGGTGATCAGGCACTCGACGCCCTCCACCACCCCGATCCCGGTGACGAGCGAGGCGCCGACCGCGTAATCGCTGCCCCAGGCGGCCAGCGGCGACAGCTCCAGGAACGGGGTGTCGGGGTCGACGAGCAGCTCGATCCGCTCCCGCGCCGGGAGTTTGCCGCGCTTTCGGTGGCGGGTCACGTACTTCTCGCCGCCGCCCGCGAGCGCCTTGGCGTGCTCGGCCTCCAGCTCGGTGAGCTTGGCCAGCATGGCGGCCCGATTGGCCGCGTACTCCGGGCTGTTGGTGTCGAGCCCGGTGGGCAGGACGGTCATGCGGGCACCTCCGGGTCATCGACGTCTCGGGACGGTTCCGGCTCGACGGTGCCGTCGGGCGGTTCCGGGGTACGGGCACCTTCGAGCAGTCCCACGGGAACGGGCAGCCACCGCGACCGCAGCCACTCCCCCACCGCCTTGGCCTGCGGGTCGAACCGGGCCTGCGCGGCGACGCCCTCCCCCAGGAGTCCGTGCACGGTGAAGTTCAGGGCGCGCAGGTTGGGCAGGACGTGGCGTACGACGGTCAAGTCGGCGGTCTCGGGCAGGAGCTCCCGGAACCGGTCGACGGTCAGCTCGTGGGCCAGCCACCGCCACGCCTCGTCGCCGCGCACCCAGACGCCCACGTTGGCGTCGCCGCCCTTGTCCCCGCTGCGGGCGCCCGCGACGAGCCCGAGGGGGGCGCGCCGGGTGGGGCCGGGAGGGTACGGGCCAGGCAGCGGCGGCGCGTCGGCCTCGGCCAACTCCTGCGTGACGTCGGGTGGTTCGACGGCCTCCCGGGTCCCGTCCGGCAGCACGGCGGTGTGCTCGACCTCCCCCGCCGGTACGTAGGCCGCCTCGAACACCCCGTAGGGAGCGCCCTTCCCGGGCGGGGCGGTGACGTGGAAGCCCGGGTAGCTGCCGAGGGCCAGTTCGACGGCGGCCCCGGAGACGGCCCGGCCCACCGCGTCGGCGTCCTGGTCGCGGACGACGAGCCGGAGCAGGGCACTGGCCCGCTCCTCGGTGTCGGCGTCGGGACGGTCGGTACGGGCCAGCTCCCAGCGCACCTCGGCCGGCGGCCGCCCGCCGCCCCGCTCCAGGGCGTCGGCGAACTGCTCGCGCACCAGGCGGGCCTTGGCCTCCACGTCGAGCCCGGTGAGGACGAAGACGACCTCGTTGCGCCAGCCGCCGAGCCGGGTGAGCCCGGCCTTGAGGGTGGGCGGCGGGGCCTCACCGCGCACCCCGTCGACGCGGACCCGGTCCGGGCCGTCCGGGGTGAGCCGTACGGTGTCGAGCCGGGCCGTGACGTCGGGCCCCGCGTACCGGGCTCCCCCGGTCTCGTACAGGAGTTGGGCGGTGACGGTGGAGAGGTCGACGACGCCCCCCGTACCGTCGTGCTTGGTGATGACGGACGACCCGTCGGCGTGGATCTCGGCGAGCGGGAAGCCGGGGCGGCGCAGGAGGCCGGGGTCGTGCTCCCCGAAGAAGGCGTGGTTCCCGCCGGTCGCCTGCGTACCGCACTCCAGCACGTGCCCGGCCACCACGGCCCCCGCGAGGGCGTCCAGGTCGTCCGGCCCCCAGCCGAAGTGGGCGGCGGCCGGGCCGGTGACGAGGGCCGCGTCGGTGACCCGGCCCGTCACGACGATGTCGGCCCCGGCCCGCAGGCAGGCGGCGATCCCGGCCCCGCCGAGGTAGGCGTTGGCGGTGAGGAACCCCTCCGGCACGGGCAGGCTGTCGCCCTCGACGTGGGCGACGGTGACCGGCACCCCGGTCCTGGCCGCCACCTTCCGTACGGCGTCGGCCAGTCCGGCCGGGTTGAGCCCGCCCGCGTTGGTGACGATCTTCACCCCGCGCTCGTGGGCGAGGCCGAGCCCTTCTTCGAGCTGGCGCAGGAAGGTGGTGGCGTACCCCTTCTCCGGGTCCTTGAGGCGGCTGCGGCCGAGGATGAGCATGGTCAGCTCGGCGAGGTAGTCGCCGGTGAGGACGTCGAGGGGGCCGCCGGTGAGCATCTCGCGTACGGCGTCGAAGCGGTCGCCGTAGAAGCCGGAGGCGTTGCCGACGCGGAGGACGGGGGCGGGCCCCGGCGGGGCGGTCACCGGTCGTCCCGTACGGCCTGTTCCGCGCGGGGCGTTCACCGGTCGTCCCGTACGGCCTGTTCCGCGCGGGGCGGGCGGCCCGGTCCCGGGGGCCCGGCGAACGCCTGGGCGATGGAGAGCCACTGGTCCGCCTCGCGCCCCTCAGCGGTGACGGCGAGGTCGGCGCGGTGGGCGCGCTGGGTGACCAGGAGGCAGAAGTCGAGCAGGGGGCCGGTGACGCGCTGGGCGGCGCCCTCGGGGCCGTACGTGAGCAACGCGCCGTCGGGCGTGCGCAGTTCGACGCGGAACTCCTCGACGGGCGCGGTGATGCCCCGGACCCCGTAGGCGTAGTCCCGGGCCCGCACCCCGATCCGCGCGACGTGCCGCAGCCGGGCGGTGGGGGCGCGGGTCACCCCCAGGGCGTCGGCGATGTCCTGGCCGTGGGCCCAGGTCTCCATGAGCCGGGCGGTCGCCATGGAGGCGACGCTCATCGGCGGCCCGTACCAGGGGATGCGGGTCCCGGCCGGGGCGTCCCGCAGCGCCTCGCCGAGCCGCCGCCGCCCCTCCCGCCACCGGGCGAGCAGGGCGTCCGGGGTGTGGGCGGCGACCAGCGCCTCGGCCCCTTCGTCGACGAAGGACTCGGGGGCGGCGAGCGCCTTGGCCACCTCGTCGGCGAACCGCTCCGGCTCGGTGGCCGCCAGCAGCGCGACCGCGTCGGTCCAGGTGAGGTGGGCGATCTGGTGGGCGACGGTCCACCCCTCAGCGGGGGTCGCCTCGCGCCACCGGCCGGGCTCCAGCGCCGCCACCAGCGCGTCGAGTTCGTCGCTCTCCTCGCGCAGATCGTCGATCACCGCTGCGACATCGGACACGTGCGCTCCCCTCGGGACCGGGTGTGGTGCCCAGGAGCATGGCAGCGGACCGGGAAACAATCAAGCACGCTTGCATGATTTTCTGCTTGCGGGCGGGCCCGGCTATCCGGCGCGGGGCGCCGGCGGGGACGGCTGGGCGCCGGCGGGGACAGGTGGGCGCCGGCGGGGGCGCCGGGGCGGCGGCGGGTGGCTTGGGGCGACGGCGGGGGTGACGAGACAGCCCGGCGGGTAGCTCGGGGCGGGCGGCGGGGGTGACGAGACAGCCCGGCGGGTGACTCGGGGCGGGCGGCGTAGTCGGCGGCCGGGCATCGGAGGAACCGGCCGATGTCCGGTTCTCGCCCCCGCCACCGGTCCGAGGCGCGGAGCCGCTGCTAATCTCCGCCGATGACTGCCGAACCGCACCTGGTGAACCCGCACTTCGACGGCGACCGGCTCGTCCTGGAGGAGCACCGCGAGGCCGGACACGTCCGCTACGCCTTCCCCGGTACGGCGACACCCCCGGGACGGCTGCACGCGCTCCGACTGGACGAGGCCCTGCACGCGCGCATACGGCCGGCCGGCAGGGCGGAGGCCGTCCTGCGGGCCTGGGCGGCCGGGGCCGGGCCGACGGGGGCGGCCGAGGTGGAGGTGGACGATCCGGCCGCCGTCCCTCCCGTACGGGTCCGGGCCGGGGCGATCGTGATCCGTGACGGGCACATGCTGCTCATCCGCTTCCAGGAGCCGGACGAGGACGGCCCGTACTACGAGATCCCGGGCGGCGGGGTCGAGCCGGGCGAGACACCCGAGGAGGCCGTCGTACGGGAGCTCCGCGAGGAGACCGGTCTGCGCGGGAGCATCCGGCGCGAGGTGGCGCGGGTCTGGAAGGGGGGCCGGCACGAGCACTACTTCCTCATGGCGGCCGAGGGGCGCCCCGGACCCCCCGAGACGCTGGACACCTACGGCGGCACGCTCGCCTGGATCCCCGTGGCGGAGCTGCCCACCACCGCGCTGTGGCCGCGCCGGCTGTCCTGGCGGATCGAGCACTGGCACCGGACGGGGTGGCCCGCGCACCCGGCCGAGCTGGCCGACTCCATCACCGACCTCCAGGCGCCCTGCACCTGGTGACCGCGGCGACCACCGCGCATCGCGCCCCTGCCTCAGCTGAAGCCCAGGGCCTCCGCCGAACAGCTGAGGCCCTGGGCCTCCGTCGAACAGCTGAGGCCCTGGGTCCGCTGCCGACAGCTGAGGCCCAGGGCCCGCTCCCGACAGCTGAAGCCCAGGCCCGCCCCGCGCCCGCTACCGTTGCGCGCCCCCTCACCCCTTCTCCCGCCTCTTCCGCGCCCCCGTCTGACTGCGGACCGCGCCCATGCTCGCCCCGATGACCAGCGCGATGGCGAGGGCGTCCGTCGTGGACAGGGCCTGGTTCAGGATCAGGAAGCCCGCGGTGGCCGCGATGGCCGGTTCCAGGCTCATCATCACCGCGAACGTGGAGGCGGGCAGCCGACGCAGGGCCATGAGTTCCAGGGTGTACGGGAGCACCGAGCTGAGGACCGCCACCGCCGCGCCGAGTGCCAGGGTCGAGGGGACCGTGAGCTTGGCCCCGGACTCCCACAGGCCCAGCGGCAGCGAGAGGACCGCGGCGACGACCATCGCCAGGGCCAGGCCGTCCGCCTGCGGGAAGCGGCGGCCGGTGCGGGCGCTGAACACGATGTACGCCGCCCACATCGCCCCGGCCCCCAGCGCGTACGCCGCACCCACCGGGTCCAGGCGGTCGAAGCCCCCGCCGCCGAGCAGGACCACACCGACCAGGGCGAGCCCGGCCCACACCACGTTGATCAGGCGGCGCGAGGCGAAGACGGAGAGCGCGAGCGGGCCGAGCACCTCCAGGGTGACGGCGATGCCGAGCGGGATGCGGTCCAGCGCCTGGTAGAACAGCGTGTTCATACCGCCCATCGCGACGCCGAAGGCGACCACCGTGCCCCAGTCCGCGCGCGAGTGGCCGCGCAGCTTCGGCCGGCACACCACCAGCAGGATCAGCGCGGCCGCCGCCAGCCGGAGCGTGACGACGCCCAGCGCCCCCGCCCTCGGCATCAGCAGCGCCGCGATGGCCGAGCCGAACTGGACGGACAGGCCCCCCGCGACCACCAGCACGATCGGCACCAGCCCCGCCCCCCGCCCCGGGCCGGTCCCGCCCCCGGGCGGGGTCCCGTGGTCGGCAGCGTCCAGAGCGGGCACCGCCTCGGGTACGGCGACGGCTGCGGCGGCCGGTTCTGCGGCACTGCGCTGGACGTTCACGAGCGGCCTTCCGAAAATGCGACAAGAGGTACGAGTCCTACGGGACGTACCGGACGATGTGCCGCACGGTCGGCGGCCCAGGCTCCACGGTAAGGACCCGCGCGCGTTCCGCGAAATGAGTTCGGAATCTCGTCATGCTCCGGACATATCAGCCCCCCGGAAGACGCAGGACAGGCCGGCGCCCCACACGGCCCGAGGCGCCCGCGCCACCCGGGCGGCCCCCACCCGGACACCGCCCACGCACCGCCCGACGGCGCCCCTGACCTCCCGGCCCTCCTCACCCGCCGCCACGGTCCGGCCACCCCGCCCCGCCGGCGCCGGCCGCGCGCCGGCCTGGAAGATCACCGCGTGGGGGCAGGCCGGAGGCAGGGGGCTTGCTCCAGCCGCCGACCCGGAAGATCACCGCGCGAGGACAGGCCAGGGGGCGGGCGCGATTCAGAGTGCCTACTCCAGGACCTCCGGCAGCTTCAGCCGGACCGGCCCGCAGCCGACGCGCTCGGCCTCGGCCTCCACGTACCTCGGCAGCAGTGCCCGGACCAGGTTCGGCCTCTGCCCCTTCTCACTGCCGACCGACTTCATCCGCTCGACCACGAACGCCACATCGCCGGTCCGGCACTGCGCCAGGTAGACCCCGCGCGTCACGTCGATCGAGCCGAACCCCGAGGGGCCACCGTCCTTCACACGTTCCAGCCGCGTGCCGCCGTTGCCCGCCTCGTCGGCGAAGATCCGGGCCAGCCCGGGGTCGACGACCGTCGTCAGGCGCAGGTCGCCCGGCGGGTAGATGCTGCCGGCCTCGCAGGTCCGGGTGGCGCCGCCACCGACGCCCGCCCTCCCGTGCCGCAGCGACGCGCTGTACTCAGCGGGCACGCTGAGCCCCTCGATCCCGCAGAGGGTGTCCGGATCCGCCTCCCGCCAGGGAACGAGTGCCGCAAGCTTGTCCGTGGCGGGAGCGGAGAACCTCCCGGAGCAGCCCAGCTCCTTCCGTACGCCGTTGGCCACCGCCACCACCGCATCGGCGAGGGCGGCCCGGTCCTCGCGGTCATGCTCGGGGACGCTGCCGCTCACGGCCGCATCGCCCATGGCGAGGTCCACCACGGCCGGGGCCGACAGGACTCCCACCTGTCCGGTGCAGCTCTCCGGCAGCGCCAGCCAGGCCCGGGACGGCGAGACCATGCCGGTCAGCCCCGAACCGAGCGGGGCCATGTCCGCCGCCAGGAACTCGGCGGGCCACACGTCCTGCCTGCCGTAACCGGCCGGCCTGCGGACCTGCACGGTGAGCTGTTTCGCCGCCCGCGCCTTCTCGCCGTCCTCGTAGCCGGTGATCCGGCACTGCCCGTACACAGCGGTTCCGCTGCTCGGGTCGGGCTGTAGCTGCTGGGTCTCCGCGACGGTCTCGCGGTCGCCGAACATCCGTTCGGTCAGCGTGTCGTCGAACGTGCCCCAGCAGGGGTCGGACGAGAACAGCGGGAGCGTATCCGTCCGCCAGGCGACCGTACCGGCGCCGAGCAGTACGCCGACGAGCCCGGCCGCGGTGACGGCCCGAGCGACCCGGCTGTGCACCAGTCGCCGCAGCAACGGGGGCCGCGGTTCCGCTTCCCCGGCCGAGGTGGTGTTCTCCGTCGTTCCGTCCGTCATCGCGCCGTTCCCTCGTTCCCCTTCGCGGGCTCGCACCCGATGCGCCGGCCCACGGCATCGGCGAAGCACCCGAACACCTCCCGGCCCTTCTCACCGCCTCCGTCACCGGGTGCTGGCCGGATGTGGGCGTAGAACACCGTGCTCCGGCCGTCGTCCAGGGGGAACGTCACCCTGGGAATCCGGCAGAGAGGGTTGACGGCAGGCAGGCCGCTCTCCGCCGGCCGCGCCATCGGTGCGGTGGTCCGCGGCGGCTCCTTCGGTGTGCAGCCCGCCTTCCGCACCCCCACGTCCGCAGCGTCCAGCAGCATCGTGGAGCCGAGGACCGCCCACCTCCTCCTCCACCGCCGCCTGCCCCCGTCGTCCATGACGTTCCCCCTTGCGAACCGCGACGATCACCGCAAACGTGTCGATGCTAGCGCGGGCCCCGACGCCCCCCTCCCGCTCACCTCACGTGCTCGGCGATCGTCCGCGCGCACACCAGCGACTCGGTGCGGGTGGTGTCGACCTCCAGGTCGTAGACCACGCCCCGGTGGACGATCTCCGCCTGGGATGCGGCCATCCCCACGGTCCGGTCTCCCCGGGCGGTCTCCCGTCCCGCCGCGACCTCGCCCTCGCACCGGACACCGACCCACAACACCCCGAGCCCGCCCAGCCGTTCACGCCACCGTCGCTGGCCCGCCGCCCCGCTGAGGAACACCTCGTCGACGATGATCCGGGCGCCCGCGCGGGCCATCGCGGCGACCCCCTCGGTCCACGCGTCCTCCAACTCCCGGAACTGCGGCCCGATGCTCACCCCGCCGTCCGGGCCGAACGCGATCCCCGTGTCCGAGGCCTGGAGGGCGGCGGGCATCGCCTCGACCATCGTGTCGGTGCCGAGCGCGAGCCACGGGTCGGGCAGGACGGCCTGCAAGCACCGGACGATCCCGGACTTGCCGGAGCTGGAACCGCCGTTGAGAACGATCACTTGAGTCTTCACGCGCGTCACCGTACAAGCGCTCCGGAGCCCCGCAAACGCCTTTCAGCGCCCGCCCTCCTCCTCCCTGTCCAGCCTCTCCCCCTCCGGCCTCTCCCCCTTCGGCCTCTCCCCCTTCGGCCCCTGCGCGTCCAGCACCCTCCCCTCCAGCCCCTCCAGCCCCTCCGCCATCACCTCCGCCAGGTGGCGCGCCCGGCGTCCGGCCAGCTGGTCCAGCTGCGTCCGGCACGAGAAGCCGTCCGCCAGCAGCTCCGTACCCGGCTCCGACGCCCTCACCGCGGGCAGCAGTTGCTCCTCCGCACACGCAACGGACACCTCCCAGTGGCCCTTCTCGAAGCCGAAGTTCCCGGCCAGGCCGCAGCACCCGCCGCTCAGCTCGCCGGTCAGTCTCATCCGCTCGCGCAGCCGCCGCTCCGCCGCGTCCCCCAGGACTGCGTGCTGGTGGCAGTGGGTCTGGCCGGCGACCGGGCGGTCCAGGCGGGGCGGGGTCCAGTCGGGGGCGTACTCCTCCAGGTACTGGGCCAAGGTCCGTACGCGTCCGGCGAGTTCGGCGGCGCGTGGGTCGTCGGGGAGGAGTTCGGGCAGGTCGGTACGGAGGGTGGCGGCGCAGCTCGGTTCGAGGACGACGAGCGGGTGGCCGGGGAGCAGACCGATCCGGTCCAGGGTGCGGCGCATCACCCGGCGTGCCGCGTCCAGTTGTCCGGTCGACACGTAGGTGAGGCCGCAGCAGACCCCGCCCGGCGGCGGCAGCACCGTACGCCCCGTCGCCTCCTCCAGCACCCGGACCGCCGCCCGGCCCACCTGCGGGGACAGGTATTCGGTGAAGGTGTCCGCCCAGAGGTGCACCACCCGGGCCGACGAGTGGATGTGCCTCCCCCGGCCGTGGCGGCGGCGCAGCCACCGGCTGTACGTCTCGGTCGCCAGCACCGGGATCGTCCGCTCGGGCGCGATCCCCGCCAGCCGTTTCGCCAGAGCGGCCGGCAGGCGCAGCCGGGCCAGGGCGTTGAGGGGGCGGGCGAAGGGGCGGGCCAGGCGCAGCCACTGCGGGAGGCGGCCCATCGCGTAGTGGGCGGCGGGGCGGAGCCGGCCCCGGTAGTGGTGGTGCAGGAACTCCGCCTTGTACGTGGCCATGTCGACACCCACCGGGCAGTCGCTGCGGCACCCCTTGCAGGAGAGGCAGAGGTCGAGCGCGTCCCGTACCTCCGTACTCCGCCAGCCGTCCGTGATCACCTCGCCCGCGAGCATCTCGTGCAGCAGCCGGGCCCTCCCCCGTGTCGAGTGCGCCTCCTCGCCGGTCGCCCGGTAGGAGGGGCACATGACGCCCGCGCCCGGCGCCGCCTCCGTACGGCACTTGGCGACGCCGACGCAGCGGCGGACCGCGCCCGCGAAGTCGCCGCCGTCCTGCGGGTAGCCGAAGGCCACGTCCACCGGGCGCTTGGGCAGGACGGCGAAGCGGAGGTTCGTGTCGAGGGGGGCCGGGCGGGTGAGGATGCCGGGGTTGAGGCCGCCGTCCGGGTCCCACAGGTCCTTGAACCGGGCGAAGAGGGCGACGAGTTCGTCCCCGTACATCCGGGGCAGCAGCTCCGCGCGCGCCTGGCCGTCGCCGTGCTCGCCGCTGAGGGAGCCGCCGTGCGCGACGACGAGGTCGGCCAGTTCCCCGGAGAAGCGGCGGAAGCGGGCGACGCCGGGCGGGGTCAGCAGGTCGAAGTCGATGCGTACGTGGATGCAGCCGTCGCCGAAGTGGCCGTACGGGGTGCCGCGCAGGCCGTGCTGGGTGAGCAGGGCCCGGAAGTCGCGGAGGTAGGGGCCGAGCCGGGCGGGCGGGACCGCGCAGTCCTCCCAGCCGGGCCACGCCTCACTGCCATCGGGCATCCGGGTGGCGGTGCCGGAGGCGTCCTCGCGGATGCGCCACAGGGCCCGCTGCCCGGCCGGGTCGGTGACGACCGTCCCGTCCACCGCGTCGGCGCCCCGCAGGATGCGCTCGGCGTGCGCCCGCGCCTGGGCCGGGGTGTCGCCGCCCGTCTCCACGAAGAGCCAGGCGGCCCCGCGCGGCAGCCCGGCCGCCTCGCGTACGAGGTCGGCGGCCATGCCCTCGACGGTGAGCGGGCGGTACGGGAGGAGCCCGGGGGCCGCCTCGGCCGCCGCCGACTCGTCGGCGTACCCGAGGACGGCCAGGGCGCGGGCGCGGGGGGCCTCGACCAGGCGCACGGTCGCCTCGGTGACCACGGCGAGGGTGCCTTCGCTGCCGCAGAACGCCCGTACGGGGTCGGGGCCGCCGGGGTGCTCGGGGAGCAGGGCGTCGAGCGCGTAGCCGGAGATGCGGCGCGGGAGGTCGGGGTAGCCGGTGCGGAGGAGGGCGAGGTGGGCGTCGACCAGTTCGCGTACGCCGTGGGGGCCGAGGACGCTCCCGTGCTCGCGTACGCCGTGGGGGCCGAGGACGCTCCCGTGCTCGCGTACGCCGTGGGCACCGACGATACTCTCGTGCTCGCGTACGCCGTGGGGGCCCGCGCCCCCTTCCTGCCCCAGGCCCCGGACGTCCCCTCCCCGCCCCAGGCCGCCCCGGACGTCCCCTCCCCGCTCCAGGCGCAGCGCCTGGCCCCCGTACCGCACCACCGACAGCCCCCGCACGTTGTCCGCCGTCGTGCCCCAGGCCACCGAGTGCGAGCCGCAGGAGTTGTTGCCGATCATGCCGCCGAGGGTGCAGCGGCTGTGCGTGGACGGGTCGGGGCCGAAGGTCAGGCCGTGCGGGGCGGCGGCGGCCCGCAGGTCGTCCAGGACCACGCCGGGCTGGACGACGGCGGTGCGGGCGGCCGGGTCCAGGGCGACGATCGAGCGCAGGTGGCGGGTGAGGTCCAGGACGAGGCCCGTCCCGGTCGCCTGCCCCGCGATGGACGTGCCTCCGCCGCGCGGAACGACGGGGACCCCGTACTCCCGGCAGACCGTCAGCGCGGCGGCGATGTCGTCGGCGTCGCGCGGGGCGAGGACGCCGAGCGGGACGCGGCGGTAGTTGGAGGCGTCCATCGTCATCAGGGCGCGGGCGGAGCGCCCGAAGTCGCTCTCGCCGCGTACGGCGGAGCGGAGCGCGGCGGCGAACCCGTCAGGAGCCTCGGCGGTCGGGCGATGCTGTTCGGCCATGGATTCAGCATGCCGTCGGTACAGATGAACTCTTGGGATGCGGACGGACATAATCTCTCAAGCCGCACAAAGAAGCCCACAAGATTTTCCCAAACAGACCGTCAAGTCTCCTATAGTGACCAAGACTTGAGCAGGAATTAACAGCTCCAGTTGTTCATGATCGCCCACACCCGTGACGAACTGTCCTGTTTTGACCGGTACAGCTTCGCCCCGGAACGCACCACCTCGCACCACCCCCCTCTGCACCACCCTGCTCCACCCCGCACCGCCCCGAACCGTCCCGCACCGTCCGCCACCGAGGACTCCGATTGCGCCCCTCTTTCAGGCCCACCGCACTCGCGCTGCTGATCTCGGCAGCCGCCACCGGCACGCTGACTCTGTGGGCCGTGGCCGTGGCCCCCGATTCGGTACGGACCCCGCTGGCCTGGGGCGCGGCCGCGGCCGCCGTGCTGCTGAGCGTCTGCGTGGCCGTCACCGTCCACACCCTGGGGACCGCGCGCACCCTGCGCTCCCTGCGGGCCGCCGACACCCAGCGGTTCACCTCCGAGACCTCGCGCCTGGTCTCCGCCTCCGCCTCCGAGGCCCAGCGCTTCACCGCGGAGACCGCCCGGATCAAGGCCGCCGCCTCCGCCGAGACCGCCCGGGTCACCGCCGAGGCCCGCGCCGAGACCGAGCGGATCGCCGCGGAGGCCGCCGCCGAGCGGGCCCACCTGTCCGTCACCGTCGACCGGCTCACCGCCCGCGCCACCCGCGCCGAGACCGAGCGCTCCGCCGCCGTCGCGGCCTGCGCCAACGCGGCCGGGCGGATGCAGGCCCTGGCCACCAGCATGCTGGCCGACCTGCGGGAGATGGAGCACCGGCACACCGACGAGTCCGTGCTCGGGGACCTGCTCCACCTGGACCACCGCACCGCCCAGGCGGGCCGGCTCGCGGACTCCATCGCCGTACTGACCGGGGCGCGTTCCGGGCGGCGCTGGGCGAAGCCGATCATCATGGAGTCGATCCTGCGCGGCGCGATGGGCCGCATCGGCAGCTACCAGCGCGTCCGCCTCCACTCCACCAGCGACGTCGCCATCGCCGGGCACGCGGCCGAGGGCGTCATGCACGCGCTCGCCGAACTGCTCGACAACGCTGCCAACTTCTCGCCGCCCACCGCCGAGGTCCACGTCTACGTGGAGGAGGTCCCGGCGGGCATCGTCATCACCGTCGAGGACAGCGGCCTGGTCATGAGCGAGGTGCAGCTGCGCCGCGCGGAGCGGGCCGTCTCCGCCGAGAACCAGGACCTCACCAACCTCTCCGGCACCCGGCTCGGCCTCGCCGTCGTCGGCCGGCTGGCCCGTAAGCACGGCCTGACCGTCTCGTTCCGGCTCGAGGCGATTGTAGTCCTTGCCCGAGAGGCCTTTGACATGGTTGCGCAGCGACAGCACATGCTGCTTGAGCGCG
>NZ_JBEYKR010000062.1:0-40136 GCF_040703535.1 Streptomyces sp. NPDC007346 | reverse complement strand
CGACAACGCACATGATCACACCAAGGCCGCACCGTTGTCTCATCGCCCACTAATGGCCAACTGGCCCTTCAGCAGGGGACGTTAAAAAACAAGCTGAGGGCCGGGCGCACGGGCGTACGGGACCGCCGCGGAGCCCTTGAAGCGGTGACGGCCCCGGAGGCGTCACGAGCGCCGGGCAACGGCCCCGGAGACGTTACGAGCGCCGGGCAACGGCCCCCGAAGCGTCACGGGCCCTGGGCGGACGGCCCCGGAGGCGTCACGACCCCGCCTTCAGGGCCGCCAGCCGGGCCTCCACCTCCGCGCTGGCCCCCAGGCTGTCCAACTGCTCGAACTGCGCGTCCAGCGAGGAGGCGGCCAGTTCCTGCCTGCCCAGCGCCCGCGCCTCCTCGCGCCGCACCTTGTCCTCGAAGCGGCTCAGCTCGCTCGTCGGGTCGAGGACGTCGATGCTCTTCACGGCGTCCATCATCCGGTTCCGCGCCTGCGCGGACGTGGCGCGCGCCACCAGCTCGTCGCGCCTGGCCTGTAGCTCGGAGAGCTTGACCTTCATCTGGTCCAGCCCCGCCTTGAGCTGGTCGACCACCTCGGTCTGCGAGGCGATCGTCGGCATGGCCGTCTTCGCCTCCTGCTCCGACCGGAGCTGACGTCCGAGCGCCACCTTGGCCAGGTTGTCGAACGTGTCCGCCTCCGCCCCCGACCCCGCCCCCCGCAGCTCGTCCGCCTTCCGGCTGGCCGCCAGCGCCTTGGCGCCCCACTCGGCCGCCGCCTCCACGTCCTCCTGGTGGTCCTGCTCCATCAGCCGCAGGTTGCCGATGGTGGCGGCGACCGCCTGCTCGGCCTCCGCGATGTTGCCGCTGTAGTCGCGGATCAGCTGGTCCAGCATCTTCTGCGGGTCCTCCGCCTGGTCCAGCAGGGCGTTGATGTTCGCCTTGGCGAGCTGGGTGACGCGGCCGAGGATCGTCTGCTTGGTCATGGCACGGCTCCTTGGGTGTCGGGAACGGCTGAGCTGTGGTTTCCGCCGGTCGTTCAGAAGCGGCCGCCACCGCCCCGGCGCCCCCGGGTGCCGCCCCCGCCGAAGCTGCCCGGCCCGGCGCCGAACCCCCCGGACCGGCCGCCGCCCCCGAACCCCCCGCCGTAGCCGCCCGTCCCACCGCCCCGGCCTCCGCCGAACAGGCCGCCGAGGAGGATTCCGCCCAGCACCGCCCCGCCCATCCCGCCGCCTCCCATTGCGCCGGGGCCGCCGGGCCCCTGCGGGCCGCGGAAGCCCCGTACGTCCTGCTCGGCCAGGCTCAGCGCCTGCCGGGCCAGCGCGTCCGCCTGCTGGGCCTCGGCCAGCGCGCCCCGCGCGTCGCCCTCGGTCAGCTGCCGGGCCTGCTCCCAGCGGCGCTGGGCCTCCGCCAGGCGGGTGCGGGCCGGGGCGCCGACCGCGCCCCGGTGGGTGGTGATGTAGTCGGCCGCCGCCCCGATCGCGGAGCGGGCGGTGAGCAGCGCCTGGTCGAGGAGCGAGCGGGCCCGCCGGCCGCCCCGCTCCCGCTCCCGGGCCCCGGCGAGCGCCTCGTCCAGGGCCGCGTCGGCCTCCTCCACCCGGCGCAGCGCGTCGACCGGGTCGTAGGGGCCCGCCGCCATCGCCTCCCGTACGGCGGTGAGTACGGCCTCGGCGCGGGCGATCCGGCCCCGCAGGTCGGCGGTGGGGGTGGCGGGCGCGGTGCCTTCGAGGAGGCCGCGGGCGTCGGCGAGGTCGGTCTCCGTCTCGGTGAGGGCGGCGGGCAGCTCCCCGGCCGCCTCGGCCAGCTCGGCCGCGCGCCGGTCCACCGAGTCGATGAGGGTGCCCGCCTGGCCGACCGCGCCCTCGGCGGCCCGGATGTAGACGGCGGCCCGCGCGTGGTCGGTGGCGTCGACCGCCTGGCGGGCCCTCTCCAGGGTGGAGGTGGCGAAGGCGAGCCGGTCCTCGGCCTGCTCGACGTCGCCCGCGACGGGGGCGGCGGCCCCGTCCCCGTACCGCTCGCGCATCCCCGCCACCGCCTGCCGGGCCGCCGACCCGCGCCCGGTGAGCGTGCGGAACGTGGTCTCGACGGCGGCCAGGGCCTCGGGGGCGTCGCGTTCCAGGGCGCGCAGCCGGTCGAAGTCCGCCGCGACCGTGTCGAGCCCCTCGTCGGCGGCCGTGCACCGCGCGATGATCTCCTCCAGCATCCGGCGGCGGGTCGCGTCGTCCTCGGGGAAGGCGTCGTCGAGCTGCTGGCGCAACCGGAAGGACCGCGTCAGCTCGTCCTTGGCCCGCGCGACCGCCTCGGTGAAGGGCTTCGCCGCCTCCTCCCCGAACTGGGCGGTCGCGAAGCCGAGTTCCTCCTCGCTGGTGCGGACCGCGTCATCGGTGTCCACCAGCACCTGCTTGGCCCGCGCGTCCAGCTCCTCCAGGGTGACCGGCGCGTCGTCCGCCGCCGAGGACCGCCCCCAGCCGGTCGCCGCCGGGGTGGTGCGGGTCGCGGAACGGCGCCTGCGCCGGGCGTACGCGAAGGCGGCCAGCGCCGCCGCGCCCCCGGCCACGACCACCGGCATGATGAAATCGCCCGCACCGGAGGGGCCGGCGGCGCCGGTGCCGGGGTCGGCGGGGCCCGGGGTGATGGCGGGGGCCGTGACCGGGCGGCCGGCCAGGACGGAGGCGTAACCGTCCGCCGCCCCGATCGCCGCACCCGCCCAGTCGTTCTCGCGCAGCGCGGGCTCGATCGCGGTGTTCGCCACCTCGCGCAGCTGCGCGTCGGTGAGCCGGGAGCCCGCGTCCACGGAGTAGCCGTACCGGCGGTCGTGGGTGGCGACGGAGAGCAGCACGTCGTCCTGGCCGAGCCCGTTGCGTTCGGCGGTCTCGTCGCTCCAGGTCTGCCCGGACCGCCCGGAGAAGGTGCGTACGTACACCACGAAGAGCTGGACGCGCTGCTGGGCGTAGAGCCGGTCGAGGGCGCCCTCCACGGCGTCCGTACGGTCCCGGAGGGCGCCGACCCGGTCGGTGATCTGGCCGTCCCGGGAGAGCTCCACGGGGTCCTCCGCGCGGGCGTCCACCGCCGCGGGCAGGGCGAGCCAGCACCCGGCGATGAGCGCGGCGAGCAGGCCGGTGAGCAGGGCCCTGCCGGGCGCGGAGCGCCGGACGCGGTCGGTGCTCCGGGCCCGGTCCGCGCTCCGGATACGGTCCACGGATGGCGTCACGTCTGCGAGGTTATGTCCGCCTTCCGGAGCCCGCGACCGGAGCTTTCGCGGCCTCGTCGGCCGCCCCCGCGGTCCTGCGCTGTTCGGATGAAAGGACCGGTCGGCCCGCGCGTCCGGGGCTGGAAGGGCCGGTCCCCCGCACCCGATGGGCAAATGTAGGGAAAGGAGCATGAAAAGCCCCGCTCCAAGGGGTCCGGCCGCCGAAGTCCGGAGGATGCACATGAACGGCCTTCAGCTCTCCGTCGTCGTGCCGTGTTTCAACGAGGCCGAGGTGCTGGACACGTTCCACACCGCCCTGCTCACCGTCCTCGAAGGGCTCGGCACCCCCTTCGAGGTCTGCTACGTCGACGACGGCAGCGGCGACGCCACCCGGGGACTCCTCGGCACCCTCGCGCTGCGCGACGAGCGCGTCCACTACACCGCCTTCAGCCGCAACTTCGGCAAGGAGGCCGCCATGCTCGCCGGTCTGCGCATGTCGCGCGGCGCGGCGGTGGTCATCATGGACGCCGACCTCCAGCACCCGCCCGAGCTGATCCCCTGCATGCTCGAACTGCACCGGCACGGCTACGACCAGGTCATCCCGCGCCGCGACCGGACGGGCGAGGGCGTGGTGCGCTCCACGCTCAGCCACACGTACTACGCCCTGGTGCGGCGGTGCATGGACGTGGAGCTGATCGACGGTTCGGGCGACTTCCGGCTGCTGTCGCGGCGGGCCGTGGAGAGCGTCCTGTCCCTCCCCGAGAGCAACCGCTTCTCCAAGGGGATCTTCTCCTGGATCGGCTTCGACACGGTCAGCTTCCGCTACCGCAACAGCGAGCGCGTGGCCGGCCGGTCGAAGTGGGGGAGCAGGCGCCTGCTGAACTACGGCATCGACGGCCTCCTCTCCTTCAACAACCGCCCCCTGCGCCTGGCCATCTACACCGGCTTCTGGGTCTTCGTCTCGGCCCTGGCGTACGCGCTGTGGACGGTGGTCACCGTCGTTCTGCACGGCGCGGACACACCGGGGTACGCCACCCTCCTCACCGCCGTCGTCGCGCTCAGCGGCATCCAGTTGGTCACCCTCGGGGTCATCGGGGAGTACGTGGGACGGATCTACCACGAGGCGAAACACCGCCCGCCCTACGTGGTGCGGGAGACCGACGCGACGCGCCGGACCGTCGCGGAACGCCGGCTGCCGACCGGGCCGCTGGTCATCGGGGCGCCAGGAGTGGCCGGACACCCCGGGCCGTCCGTCTCCGCCGCCCGGTCCCGTACGGCCCGTCAGTTCGGCAGCTTCGTCCTCATCGGCTGCGTGAACACCGCCGTCTACCTGGGCGTCTACGCCTCGCTGAACCGCTGGATCCCCTACCTGGCGGCCCATGTGCTGGGCTACGCGGTCGGCATCGTCTGCTCGTTCCTCCTCAACTCCTACGTCACCTGCCGGACGAAGCCGACCTGGCACGCGTTCGTGCGCTTCCCCCTCTCCAGCCTGGTCAACCTGGTGGCGTCCGGAGCACTGCTCTACGGCGCGGTCAGTGGTCTCGGGATGGACAAGAACCTCGCCGCGCTGGCGGCCGGGGTGATCGTCACGCCCGTCTCGTTCCTGCTGGCCCGGTGGGCGATCATGTCGGGCCGCCACGCCGGGGCCTCCGTACCGGCGCGGGCGGACCGGCCACCGCCCGGACCGCCGGTGCCGGACAGGCCGCTCGCCCCGAGGACGACCCCGCACACCGCCCCCCAGGCGGCCGTGCGCTCCTCCGAGGACCGGTGAGGAGGAGAGTCGTGATGACCGACAGCGCCCGGGAGACCGACGGGGCGGACGCGGACGAGCCGGCGGACACGGGCCAAGGCCGGGGGAAGGGACCGGAGGGCGGTCACGGGCCCTGGACCGCCCTCTGGGTCAGCGCCCTCGCGCTCCCGCCCCTCGCCCTGCTCGCCGCCGCGTCCTGGTTCGGCCGGTGGGTGCGGCCCGGCGCCGACGACTGGTGCTTCCTCCCCCTCGTACGCGACGACGGCATCACCGGCCTGGTCGGGAAGTTCTACTTCGACGACAACGGCCGTGTCGCCAACGCGATGCTGGTCGGCGCCTACGCGAAGTTCCAGGTCGCCGGACACCAGTGGTACCCCGTCGTCAGCGGGGTGCTGGTGCTCGCGGTCCTGTGGGCGGTGACGGCACTGGCGCTGCGCCGGGGCGGGATCACCGTGCCGCGCGGGCTGCCGCTGCTGGTCGCGGCGATGGTGACCGCGCTGTTCCTGTTCGTCACGCCGAACACGTACAAGACGTTCTACTGGCCCGCCGCCTCGGTCTCCCACACCCTGCCCCCGGTCCTGGCCTGCGCCGCCCTGATCCCGCCGCTGCTCGCCCGTACCCGCCGGGGCAGGGGAGCCGCCCTGGCTTTCGCGCTGCTGGCGGGCGCCTTCGTCGCCACCCTCTCGGAGGAGACGGCGATCGTGGTGGTGGCGGTGCTGCTGGCCACGCTGCTCCTGAGCGGCCGGCTCGTCCCGAACGCCCCCGCGCGGGCGTTCGTCCGCCTCTGGTGCGGAGCGGGCCTCGCCGGAACGTCGGCGGGTGCCCTCGTCCTCATCACCTCGCCCGGCTCGGTCCACCGCCGCGAACGGTTCGGGGCCGGGACCACGTCGCTGCTCGCCCCCGACTCGCTCGCCGCCTCGCTGCGGGGCTTCGCGGAGATCACCGTCACGGTGGTCACGACGTGGCAGTACGTCGGCGCGGTCGCGGTGGGCGTGCTCGTGGGCCTGCTCTGCGACCGCCGGGACGGCCGCACCCCCCGCCCGCCGGCTCACTGGCCGCAGCTGGCCTGGGCCGGACTGCTGACGCTCCTGATCTCCGGCTACCTCTGCACGGTGATCGCGTACCCGGTGTTCCAGGACCGGGTGAGCGCCCCGAGCGCCAACCGGCTGTGGAACGACTACCTCCTGCTGTACGTGGTCCTGCTCGCCGCTCTGGGGGCGCTGCTGGGCCTCGCGCTGCGGCAGCACGTACGGCGTACGGCCCCGGCGAAGGCCGTGTGCGCCGCGCTCTGCGTTCTGGTCTGCTGCGGCCCGGCCATCGCGCTGCTCAACCTGGACACCGCCATGCGGGCCAGGGCGGAGAAGTGGGACGCCCAGGACCGGCGGCTGCGTCAGGGGGCGGCGGACGGTGAGCGGGTGATGCCGTACGAACGGCTGGTCGTCAGCAACATGCTGGAGCCGTTCAGCCGGGGAGGCGCCGACTACTGGCCGGGCGGGTGCGTGGCGGACTTCTACGGGCTGGAGCGGGTGACGGACGGGGCGCGGGCCTCCCGATCCCGGTAGAGGTCGCCGCCTGTGCCGATGTCACGTCTCCCGGCGGGAGTTGAGGCGGGCGGCCCGGCGGGTCAGGTGGTCGCGCTCGGCGAGGTCGGTGGCCTTGCGGGCGGCCTCGGCGTACAGCTGTGCGGCCGCCGTGAGGTCGCCGTCGCGTTCGTGGAGGTACGCGGCCACGGCCGAGTACCGGGGCAGCGCGTCGTCCAGCTCCGCGAGGGCGGCGAGCCCGGCGCGCGGCCCGTCGGCCTCGCCCACCGCCACCGCCCGGTTGAGCCGGACGACCGGGCTGTCGGTGAGGCGGGCGAGCTCGTCGTACCACTCGACGATCTGCACCCAGTCGGTCTCCGGGGCGGTCGGCGCGTCGGCGTGGAGCGCGGCGATGGCGGCCTGGGCCTGGTACTCGCCGAGCCGGTCACGGGCGAGGGCCGCCTGGAGGATCCGGACCCCCTCGGCGATCGAGGCGGTGTCCCACCGGCCCCGGTCCTGCTCGGCGAGCGGCACCAGGCTGCCGTCCGGCGCGGTCCGGGCGGGGCGCCGGGCGTGGTGCAGCAGCATGAGGGCGAGCAGCCCCGCCACCTCAGGGTGGTCGATCGCGGCCGCGAGCCGGCGGGTGAGCCGGATCGCCTCGGCGGCGAGGTCGAGGTCGCCGGAGTAGCCCTCGTTGAAGACCAGGTAGAGGACTCGCAGCACGGTGGAGACATCGCCGGGCCGGTCGAACCGCACACCGGAGACGGTGCGCTTGGCCCGGCTGATCCGCTGCGCCATCGTCGCCTCGGGCACCAGGTAGGCCTGGGCGATCTGGCGCGTGGTGAGCCCGCCGACCGCGCGCAGGGTGAGCGCGACGGCGGACGAGGGCGTCAGCGAGGGGTGGGCGCACAGGAAGTAGAGCTGGAGCGTGTCGTCCACCCCGGGCACGGGCCCGGCCACCGGCTCCTCCTCGACGAGCCCCTCACGCCGGCGCCGGGCGGCATCGGCCCGGGTCGCGTCGAGGAACCGCCGCCAGGCCACGGTGACCAGCCAGCCCTTCGGATCGCGCGGCGGGTCCGCGGGCCAGACCCGGACCGCCTCGACCAGCGCGTCCTGCACGGCGTCCTCGGCCGCCGCGAAGTCGGCTCCGCGGCGGACGAGGACGCCGAGCACGCCCGGGACAAGGCTCCGGAGCGGCAGCTCGTCCATGGACGAGGTCACTCCGCGATGGTGGGCGGCGCGGTCAGGAACGGGCGCAGCTCCAGCCACTCGTGGATCGGCTTCCCGCCCGCGCCGGGGGCGGCCGACAGCTCACCGGCCAGCTCGACGGCGCGCTCGTACGTGTCGACGTCGATGACCATCCACCCGGCGATCAGGTCCTTGGTCTCGGCGAACGGCCCGTCCGTGACCGGCGGCCGCCCCTCCCCGTCGTACCGGACCCAGGCGCCCTCGGGTGCGAGCGCCTGCCCGTCGACGTACTCCCCGGTCTTCTCCAGCCGGTCCGCGAAGTCCTGCATGTACTGCATGTGCGCCGAGATCTCCTCGGGCGTCCACCGGTCCATGGGCACGTCGTTGACGGCCTCCGGAGCGCCGCGGTAGTGCTTGAGCAGCAGGTACTTGGCCATGGGACTCTCTCCTCGGTGCGGGGCGGCCGGTGGGGCCGCTCAGTGGTCGCTTTCACTACGGGGACGGAGCCGGGGACGGGTTCTCGACATGGCCTCCCGAACTCTCCTCACTTTCTTTCTCTCACGTCGACTTCCCTGGCGGTGACCTTGATGTGGCGGTGGCTTCGACGGTGACCTTGATGTGGCGGTGGCCTTGATGGAGACGCGGGGACTCGCGACGATGAGCGACGGGGCGCGGCTGCGCTGGACGGCGCTGGGAGACCCGGCGCGGCGGCCACCCGTGGTCCTGCTCCACGGCGGGCCGGGGCTGCCGGACTATCTGGACGACCTGGCCCCGATGGTCGCGGACCTCGGGCCCGTGTACCGCTACGACCAGCGTGGCACGGGCCGGTCCCCCTGGCAGGGGAGCCACACCCTTGCCTGGCACGTCGACGACCTGGCCGAACTGCTCGACGTATGGCAGGCGCCGAAGGCCGTGCTGATCGGCCACTCCTACGGCACCGATCTGGCGGCCCGGTTCTGCCTGGCCCGCCCCGGCCGGGTGGCGGCGACGCTGCTGATGTGCGGCCCGTTCGTCGGGGACTGGCGCACCGGGGAGCGGGCGGAGCGCGCCCGCCGGATGACCTCGGCCCAGCGGGAACGGCTCCGCGCCCTGGAGGAGTCGCCGCACCGCACACAGGAGCAGGAGGCCGAGCTGCTGACGCTGGCGTGGTTCCCGGACCACGCCGATCCCGTACGGGGATGGCACCGGGCCGCGTGGGCCGCCCGGCACCGCCGCCCCGTCAACTGGGCCATGAACGCCGAACTGGGCCGGGAGGGCCGCGCGGACCCGCTCGACGACCACCTCACCGAACTCCGCACCCGCCTGCCCGCACGCACGGAACTCCTGGCCGCAACCGAGGACCCGCGCCCGCTGTCGGCCCTGGAGGCCCTGGCCCTGCGGCTGGAGGTCCCGCTGACCCGGATCGACGCGGCGGGCCACGAGCCCTGGCTGGAGCGGCCCGAGGCCGTGCGGGGGCATCTGCGGCGGTTCGTACGGGGCGTGGGGTGAGCCGCGCCGCACGGGCGGTGGCCGCCCTGGACGGGCCGGGCGCGGGACTGGCGTGCGGGGCGCCTCGCGCCGGGCCGGCGGGCCGTACGGGGACGGCTCACCCGGCGCCGCGCGCCCGGCTCGCCCAGCTGGGCCGGGACCACGGGAAGACCGAGGCACTGCACCACGCCCGCGACACCACCTTCACCGAGGACGCCTACCTACTGCGGGCAGGAGGCAGGGGGAGGGCATCGTCGGGGCCTCCCTGCTGGTGCCCGACGCCGTCCCGCGCCCGCGCCTGTACGAGGTGCACGACTGGACCGACGGCGAGTGGGCCTTCGGGGCCGAACTCCTCGACCACGTCACGCAACCTGTGGTCTCCCCGGACCGGGCCGACATCGACCACGACCCGGGGCTGCCGGACGCGTGGTGGGGTGGCCTGGGCCTCGCCCTCGCCCTCCTCGCCGAAGCCGAGGTGGAGGCGGCGAGGACGACGGTGCGGGACGGGTGGATCGAGCGGGCCTTTCCCCAGTTCCTCGGCGTCCCTGCCCCCGCCGTGGTGGAGCGGGTGACCGGCCATGGTGATCTGCACTGGGGCAACCTCACGGTCATGCCCCTGACCCTGCTGGACTGGGAGCGGTGGGGCAGGGTGCCGTTCGGCTACGACGTGGGGCTCCTGCACGCCAACAGCCTGCTGGTTCCCGACGTCGCCGCTCACATCCGTACGCGGTTCGCGGCGGTTCTCGACACCCCGGCCGGCCGGATCGGGGAACTCGCGGCCCTGGCGGAGATGCTGCAAGCCGTGGCCCGTGGCTGGTATCCCGACCTCGCGCCCCACCTCGCGGCCCGCGCCGAAGCCCTCACGGGAGTCCGCCCGCCCACCCCGGTGCACTCCGAGGTCAGCGCCTGATCGCGGCCCCGCGCACCGTACGCGAGCCGGCGGACCTTCTGCTGGAGGCCGGCCGGTCCGGTCCGTCGACCGGTACCGGCTGACCCCGGCCCCCCGCAGCGGCGGGTCTCAGATGCCGCAGTTGGGGGCGGACCAGAAGCGGCCGCTGCCCCCGGCGACGTGGGTGTGGTCGTTGTGGCCCGGGTAGCCCGGACCGAGGATCTCGGTGAAGCCGTGGTTGCGCGCCGCCTGGGCCAGGGCGCAGAAGCCCTGGGGTCCGGCGCCGAGGTCGGCCGCGTGCCCGTACATGTGGCGGCTGTTGGCCGCGCCGCCGACCGCGCTGTTGCACGAGACGCTGCGGAAGCCGCCGTTGACGGTGATGGGCCGGTCGCCCATGGCGTGCCGCATGGCCTGGAGCTTCCACATGGTCACCAGGGCGTTGGCGCGTGCCGTGGCGGCGTTGACCTTGCCGCCGGACCAGTCGGAGTTGCAGCGGTTCAGCTCGGCGTAGGTGAAGTTGACCGGCGTGCAGTCGTTGGACTGCAACTGGTAGATCTTGTTGAACGTCTGGGGCCCGGCGATGCCGTCGGCGGACAGGCCGTACGCGGCCTGGAAGCGCTGCACGGCCGACTTGGTCGCCGGGCCGAACACGCCGTCGATGGCGATCTGGTTCCCGGTGCCCGGGTAACCCGCGACACGGATCTGGAGCTGACGTACGGCCTCTCCGCTGGAACCCTGCTGGAGGGTGCCGCTCCAGGTGTAACAGGCGTCGGCCGTCCCGACGTCTCCGGACGCCGCCGACCCGGGGGCCGTGGACCCGGGCCCGGACGCGGTCGCGGTCGCGGTCGCGGTGCCGCCGAGGGCGAGAACCGTGCCCGCGAGTGTCGCGAGCAGGAATCCGATGGGGCGTGATCGCATGAGGCTGCACCTCTTCGTCGTCAAGCCAGCCGTCCACTGGGGATTCCGAGCCTGTTGCGCGGGGCGCGGGATCGTCAAGGGCATGACAACTTTGTGCAAGGTGTACGAGCGCGGAGGGGGCGCGGTCGCACCACCGCCACCACGAGCTGTCCGGAACCTGCCAACCCCCGCATGTTCGCCGACGCGATCCCCGCCGCACCGCACCGCATCGCACCGCGTCGTCGCTCCACACCGCGCCGCGATCGGCGTCGGCGGTACGGTGCGTACGTACCGGTACGGCCCGCCGCTCCCCGGGCAGTTGAACGAAATGAGGTGAGGTATGGACGAGCGCGCCTCGCAGCTCGCCTTCGCACAGCAGGTTCTGGAGGCCCAGCCCTTCAGCGTCCACCTGGGCGCCCGAGTGACCGCCTTCGGTGACGGCGCGGCGGTCCTGGAGCTGGACGTCCGCGACGAGTTGCGCCAGCAGAACGGCTTCGTCCACGGCGGCGTCCTCAGCTACGCGGCCGACAACGCCCTCACCTTCGCCGCCGGCGCGGCCGTGGGCCCGGCGGTGCTCACCGCCGGCTTCACCATCGACTACCTGCGCCCGGCCCAGGGCGAGGTGCTGCGCGCGCGGGCCCAGGTGGTGCGCCCCGGCCGCACGCGGGTCGTGTGCCGATGCGACCTGCTGATGGTGGACTCGGCGGGCGAGGAGACCCTGTGCGCGGTCGCTCAGGGAACCATCGCCGTGGCCGGAGGGCCGACGAAGGCCGGGTGATGGGCGCGAACGGGTGGCGTACGCGGCCGTCGACCACGGCGAAGTGCGCCGCCGCCCAGGTGACTTCGCCGCACCGCCCCACCGCGCTGGGCACGGTGGGGCGGTGCGGTGTGGTGCGATGCGGTGCTGCTGGACCGGTCGACGGGTCGGTCAGACCGTGCCGAAGTCTCCGGCCTTGACGCCCGCGACGAAGGAGGAGAACACCCCGGCGCTGACCTCCAGGGTCGGGCCGGACGCGTCCTTGGAGTCGCGTACGGGGACCATGCCGGTGGTGGACGCGGTGCGCGGGGCCCACTCGACGCAGGAGCCCCCGTTGTCGCTGTAGGAGGACTTGACCCACTGGTGGGTCGTGGATTGGGTCGTCACGGGGTGCCCCTTCGCCGGAGTCCGGGCGTAGCTATGGCTGCTACAGCTCCCCGGACTTGATACCCGTCACGAAGGTGGAGAATGCGGCGGCCGGGATGCTGAGCACCGGGCCGGACGCGTTCTTCGAGTCGCGTACGGGGACCATGCCGGTGGTGGACGCGGTGCGCGGGGCCCACTCGACGCAGGAACCGCCGTTGCCGCTGTAGGAAGACTTGACCCACTGCTGGGTCGGGGATTCGGTCGTCACGAGATGCCCTTTCGATGCTCGTGGATCATGTCCACGGTATTTGCCTGCGACAGAGACACGGTCTGCAACTGATGGTAGGCCCTCACCACAGGCACTACAGAGCCGATTTCGCGGTCGAGATAGCCCTGCGTCTCCGACTCGACGTAGGAGACCACGGAGCGGTCCTGAAGTGTTAGGAGGTTCACCAGCCGGTCGAAGGGGCGCCGTTCTCCGATGCTGTAGGAGGCGATCTGAATCGTGGTATCCGGCTGCTCGGTGAGGTCGATCAGATGCTGCAACTGGGCCGCCATCACCTTAGGTCCGCCGATGGGTCGACGGATGCAACTCTCGTCCAGCACCGTGATCAGCACGGGCGGTACGGGCCGTACTAACGCGGCCTGACGCTCCATGAGAAACGAGACGCGCTCGTCGGCCTGTTGACGCGTGATGGCTCTGCGGTCAACCGCTGCGGCCTCCACCGCCTGTGCGTACTCGGGCGTCTGAAGCAGGCCAGGGATCACGCCCACCTCGAACAGCCTGATCTCCGCCGCCCGGCCTTCCAAGGCCACGTACTCGGGGAAGCCCTGCAACAGCACCCCGTGCTTGATCTTCCGCCACTCGCGCTCGAACGAATCAGCCGATCCAACGAACCCCAGTGCGACATCAACGGCGATCGAGAACTTGCGAGTTGGGGACTTGTGACAAGTTTCCACCCCCGAGACATGGCGCCCGGTGTACCCGATCCGCCCGGCGAGGTCGTCCTGCCTCCACCCCCGCGCCTCGCGTTCCCTGCGCAGACGTGCGCCGTAGGCCGCTTCCGGTCCTGCGTCCGGGTTCAAATCCTTGAGGTTTACCAACGTTCTCTCCACCCCTGCAACGTTGAAGGAGGTCCAACGCTAGGCCACGCTGAGCCGCCCCGGTAGTCATTCAGCTACGGAGAGGAGCTATCGGTGTACGGCGAGAACGCGCGTCCGAATACCCACGAGCCTCCTGACCTTCCGGTTCCCCCCCCGCCCCCGGCACCCTCGTGGTCGACACCAGCCGCGCCGACCGCGTGGGTGAGTTCCGGGGAGTGGCCGGCGCCTATTGGTCCCTGCGCCCCGTGGGCGGCGGGCGCGAGTGGGAGGCCGAGCCCTGCCACGTACGCCCCGCGCTCCTCATAGAGCAGCTTCGAGCCCGTACCGCACGCCTCAACGCCCGAAGCAGGGGGGAAGTGCTGTGAGAGCACCCGAGCCGCTGTGGCGGGCCCGGCCCGACGGCTCCTTCGCGGAGCTGCGACGTGTGGAGTCGGACCCGGCCTACCGGGCCCTGTTCTTAGCGGAGTTGGACGCGGCGATCACCGACCGGGACGCCGAGCGCGAGGCGGTGGTGAACGCGATCGAGGCGGCGGCTGCCCGGCTGCGGTGCCTGATTCGTTCGGGCGGCAGTGGTGAGAGTGCCGCGTGAGGGACCTGGATTACGTGGCCGCCGTCACCGCGACGGCCGGCGGGAGGGCCCTGTGGCTCGGGGGGATCGCCGTACCGAACCGCAGGCTTGTTCTCCGGTGGCTGCGCAGGCAGGCGCTACGCCTGGCGGACGGGCACGGGCGGGACCTGCCGCCCGCCTCCCCCTGGCTCCGGGCGAGGGACGTCCGGCAGGTCACCTTCCACGGCTGCGACGCCCCGGAAGGGCTGCGGGCCTGGGCCGGTGACGAGGGCCGCCAGGGCGAGGCCATAAGTGCCCTGGAGTGCGGGCTCCCCGCCCTGCTCACCGTGGTCGACCCGGCCGTCGGCCTGCGGGTCACCCTCGCCGGGTGGCCGGTCGGCTCCGACCGCCACCACCTCCGCCCCGCCGACTCCGTACTGCCCCCGAAGCCGTGTGCGGAGCTTCGTACCACTGCCTCCCCGGCACCGTAGGGAAGAGACCTGACCCCGTGCTGCAATGCACCGCCGTGACCCACGTCCCGTACTTCGAGGCACTTCTCGCGCTCGCGACCATGGAAGGGGGCCCCGAGCACCCGCCCGACGCCGTCGACCAGGACGAGTTCCTGCTCTGCGAGCTGGGCGAGCACGACGAGTCGACGGAGCACGCCGCCCACCTGTGGGCCGCCGACCTTCCGGACGAGGACCGGGACCTGTGGCTCCTGTGGACCGGTGCCGGGGCCCACCGCGTCTACCGGCTCGACGTCTTCGCCCTGTGCCCCGCCATTCTCCGCAACCTGGTCACCCGCACGGTGACGTTGTGCGGGTACTTCGACCACCACCCCGGCCCGCACTCGTTCTCCGTGACCGATCCGCTCGGAGAGCTGATCGCCGAGCGCGGCCGCACCCATACCCATACCCATACCCATACCGATGCCCACACCGACACCGATACCGACATCGACATCGACGAGCCCTGACGGCAACCGGAGGTCTTCCGACCCATGAACCAATGCACTGCCGTGGCCTTGCTGCCGCCCCCGGATCACGTGGTCCGCCTGGCCGCCCCCGGGAACCCGCCGCAAGCCGGGTACGTCCTGTGCGAACTGGGGGACGACCACGGCGACGACCACGCGGCCCTGCTGTGGGAGGACGACGCGAACCGCGAGGCCGTGTGGGTGCGATGGAACGGAACCGAGGCCGGGACCGAGGCCGGGGCCGGGGCCGGCGCCCGGCTGGCGGGGCTGGCCTGGTGTCCCGGGATCGACGCGCGGAGCGGGGACGCGTGCGGGCTGTTCGCCGGGCACCCCTCCGTACACGACTGGGACGTCGTGGACCCCACGCTCGAAGCGGTGGAGGCGGTCATGGAGGGGTGGCCGGACAGACCCTAGCGGCGACGCAGGGCCTCCGCGCCCGCGTACTGGGCGCTGTCGCCCAACCCCTCCTCGATGCGGATGAGTTGGTTGTACTTGGCGGTGCGGTCGGAGCGGGACAGCGATCCGGTCTTGATCTGGCCGCAGCCCGTGGCCACCGCCAGGTCCGCGATCGTCGTGTCCTCGGTCTCTCCCGACCTGTGCGACATGACGACGGTGTAGCCCGCCCGGTGGGCGGCGTTGACGGTGGCCAGGGCTTCGGTCAGGGTGCCGATCTGGTTGACCTTGACCAGGACCGAGTTGGCGACGCCGGAGCCGATGCCCTCGCGCAGGATGGTCTCGTTCGTGCAGAAGACGTCGTCGCCGGTGAGCTGGCAGCGCGCCCCGACGCGTGCGGTCAGGTCCCGCCAGCCCGTGAGGTCGTCCTCGGCCATCGGGTCCTCGATGGACACGATGGGGTAGGCGTCGATCAACTTGACCAGGTAGTCGGCCTGTTCGGCGGGGGAGCGTCGTACGCCCTCCCCGGTGTAGTCGTAGACGCCCTCGCGGAAGAACTCGGACGAGGCGGGGTCCATGACCAGGCCGATGTCCGTGCCCGGCCGGTAGCCGGTGCGCTCGACGGCGGCCACCACGAAGTCGAGGGCCTCCTCGGCGGTGCGGAGGGACGGGGCGAAGCCGCCCTCGTCGCCCACGCCCGTGGAGTGCCCGGCGGCGAGGAGGTCGCGGCGCAGGGTGTGGAAGATCTCCGAGCCCATGCGTACGGCCTCGGCGAAGGTCTCCGCGCCGATCGGGGCGATCATGAACTCCTGGAAGTCCAGGGGATTGTCGGCGTGGGCGCCCCCGTTGACGATGTTCATCATCGGTACGGGGAGCAGCCGGGCGTCCGAGCCGCCGAGGTAGCGGTAGAGCGGCAGGCGGTGGGCGGCGGCCGCGGCCTTCGCGGCGGCGAGGGAGACCCCGAGGATCGCGTTGGCGCCGAGCCGGGACTTGGTGGGGGTGCCGTCCGTGGCGGTGAGGGCGGCGTCGAGGCCGGCCTGGTCCTCGGCCTCGCGGCCGGTGACGGCGGCGGCCAGCTCCGTGTTCACGTTGCGTACGGCGTGGTCGACGCCCTTGCCGTGCCAGCGGGCGGGGTCGCCGTCGCGGAGTTCGACGGCCTCGCGGGCGCCGGTGGAGGCGCCGGAGGGGACTGCGGCCCGGCCGATGGAGCCGTCGGCCAGTTCCACATCCACCTCGACGGTGGGGTTGCCCCTGCTGTCGAGGACGGTGCGGCCGGTGACGGAGGTGATGGCGGTCATGGGATGCCCTTCCCGTTGTCGCATGTGTTCACCGGGTTCGGCTGCGGCGACGGTGGCGCGGGGCCCGGCGTCCGCCACTCTACAGCAGTGCTGTGCAGTTGTGCTGTTGAGTTTAGCTGTGCAGTTGTGCTGTTCAGCTGTACTGCGCAGTTCTGCTGCACGGCGGCCCGCGTTAAAGTTCGGTATGTCCCAACCGGAATCCGCCGCCGTCGCGGCCGAACTGCGCACCGCGATGGGAAAGCTCACGCGCCGCGTGAAGCTCGAGGACCAGATGCCGCTCGGCCAGGTGGCCGTCCTCGGCGCGCTGGACCGCAGCGGTGCGATGACGACCAGCGAACTGGCGGCCGACCAGCGGGTGCGCCCGCAGTCCATGGCCCGAGCCGTGGGGCTCCTCATGGACCAGGGCCTGATCACCCGCCGCGCCCACCCGACCGACGGCCGCAAGAGCCTGGTCGAACTCTCCTCCGCCGGACAGGCGCTGCTGGAGGAGGAGCGGGGGCGCAGGACGGACTGGCTCGCGCGGGCGATCGAGTCGGAACTGACGCCGGAGGAGCGGGAGTTGCTGGCGCGGGGGATCGGGCTGGTGGAGAGGCTGGCGGCGCACTAGGGCTTGTCTTCAAAGGCTGTTGATGGGGCATCATATGACGCATGGTGCGGCGACATGAGCTCTCGGATGAAGAGTGGGACGTTCTGTCGGGGCTGCTTCCGCGGACGGAAACGGGGCGGCCCCGGCGGGACGACCGGGTGGTGCTGAACGGAATCGTGTGGAAGCTGCGGACCGGTTCGGCCTGGCGTGATGTGCCGGAGAGATACGGGTCCTGGCGGACGTTGTACACACGTTTCCGCAGGTGGGCGCTTGATGGCACGTTCACACGGATGCTTGAGGCCGTCCAGGCTCAGAAGGATGCGGCTGGAGACGTCGACTGGCTGGTTTCCGTGGACTCCACGATCACCCGCGCTCATCAGCACGCGGCCGGCGCCCGTGAAAAGGGGCAGGCCCTGCAGAAACGGCACACGCTCACGCCCTCGGACGATCCCGTGGCGGACTGACGACGAAGATTCACCTCGCCTGCGACGGCCGCGGCCGTCCGCTCGGCTTTGTCGTCACCGGCGGCAACATCAACGACTGCACGCAGTTCGAGCAGGCCCTCGCGCAGATCAGGGTTCGCCGCCCAGGCCCAGGCCGACCGCGCAACCGGCCCGATCATCTCCTGGGCGACAAGGGATACAGCAGTCGAGGCATACGCAACTACCTGCGGAAACGCGGTATCCCGCACACCATCCCGGAACGCTCGGACCAGCAGGCGAACCGCTGCCGTCGTGGCAGCAACGGCGGCAGGCCGCCCGCTTTCGACAAGGAGCTCTACAAACAGCGCAACGTCGTCGAGCGCTGCTTCAACGCGTTAAAGCAGTACCGGGCCATAGCCACCCGTTACGACAAAACCCGTGAAACCTACGAAGCGGCACTCACCATCGCGTCACTCCTGATGTGGATATGACCCTTTGAAGACACGCCCTAGGGTCCTCGGTCCGCCTGTGGCTCACGCCCTGATGAGCCGGCTCCGTCAGCGCGCTTCCAACTCCTCGGCCCGCTGCGTGAGATCCGCCGCGATGCCGTCCCAGTCCGGGCCATGCAGCCACAGGTTCTGCGCGGCCTCCCGCAGCAGAGCCGGCTCGTCGGGCCTCTGGAGCAGCACGAGCCGATAGGCGAGGTTGCGCATCCACACAGGGAGCTGACCGTCGACCAGGTTCGGGCAGAGTTCCCGCAGCATCGACAGGATCGCGTCCGCGTCAGCGAACGTCAGCTCTTCGACGAAGTAGTGCTCGCGGTGCTCCTGACCGCACTCCGGTGTCGGACGGTACTCATCACCGTAGAGACACCGGGCGTGCCCGGTCAGGGTGCTGTGCATGTGCCGCAGCCTACGACGGCATGATCTGCCGGACGGAACGCGGGGCCCGGTGGGGCCGCGAGCGCCCTGCGGGTGGCGTGGGCGGTGGACAGGGGTGACTCGGGCATGGACGTGCTTCTCAGACGGTGTACTTGTCGTGCGGGACGGCCCGCTCCCAGACGGCTTCGAAGGCGTCGGAGCAGAGGCCGGCCGTTGCTCGGTCATCGGTCTGGTCGGTGTGGACCCAACGCCCCTCACCGTCGAACACGTTGAACTGGACGAGCCTGCCGTCGAAGAGCCAGAAGTCGTTTCCCGGCAGTGCGATCCCCGAGGCCGACCGTCGGGGAAGCCACCGGATCTCCTCGCCCGCCGAGATGTTGGTGAAGGTGAACGAGTGCTCGTAGCGGATGTACTCGCTGGGCGGTTCGCTCACGATGCGGGCGCGGCGCAGCCGGACGCCCTTGGCGGTGACCTCCTGCACGACATCGAGCCAGGGGCGCCACCAGGACGCGCGGTCGTCCGGGTCGAGCCGGTGGCCCTGCCGCCAGGCCGCGAAGCGTTCGTCCTCGTTGGGGATGGCGTAGGCGTCGCGCATCTCCAGATGGACGGCGGACCGCTCGGCCGACCGGATCAGGTCGGTGAAGTTACTCAGGCTCTGCGCCATCAAGTGCCTTCCTCAGTAGCGGAACCATGCGCTGCGGCAGCCGTACCACGCTCTCGTGGACGGGCAGCGGACTGTCCCGGACGGTCCGGGCGATCGTGCCGGCGTCGGCCGTCATGCCCTGGATGACGAGTTCCTTCGTGACCTCGTCCACCCACACGGCCGGGCAGCCGTGGTCACCGGACTCAGGGTCTTTCCCGACGAACCGTAAACGCATGGTCCCTCCTCAAGTCGAGTCGACTGTGAAGCTTGCCGTGCGCAGCCTCACGGCTCTTCCGACGGGGCGTCAAGGATGCTCGGTGGCCGGTGCAACCGCGTGCAACTCCATGGACCGGTAGCTTCTCAGCGTTCTACCTTCGGCAGGCAGTTCCCATGATCGCGAGGAGAGGCGATGAGCCACAAGGCGGCTCAGGAGTCAGGGGCGGACCTGTCGGCGGGCCCTGTCGCACGGTCGCTGGACTGCTCCTCGGGCGAGGGCGGCGTGGCCTGCCGGATCGAACGGCAGAGTGACAGGGCTGCCGAAAGCGCCGGAGACCTCGGCTCCGCCGACCCGCCGCGACCATGAACCGCTCCCCCTCCTCCAGCGCCCAGAAGGCCCGGCAGGTCGTGGCGGACCGGCTCGCCGCTCTCTGCCGGGATGCCGGGCTGACCGGGCGCGAGATCGCCGCCCGCTGCGGGTGGCACCCGTCGAAGTCGTCGCGCATCATGAACGCCCGCACGTCCCCGTCGGCCGGTGACATCCGCGCATGGTGCCAGGCGTGCGGGGCGGAGGATCAGGCGGCTGACCTCCTCGCCTCGTTGCTGAGCGCCGAGAGCATGTGGGCCGGCTGGAAGCAGATGGAGCAAGCCGGGCTCGGGCAGGCCCAGAGAGCCCGGTTGCCGCTGTTCGAGCGCACCCGCCGGTTCCGCTCGTACTCCTCCTGGTTCGTGCCGGGGCTGCTCCAGACACGTGCCTACACCGAGGCCGTGCTGCGCTCGGTCCAGCGCCGCAGGGTCGATGTGGACGACGTGGACGAAGCGGTGGCGGCTCGGATGGAGCGTCGGCGCGTACTGCGTGAGGGGGACCGCCGATTCGCCTTCCTCATCGAGGAGTCGGTGCTGCGCAACGGCATCGGAGGGACCGACGTACTTGTCGGGCAGCTCGGTCACCTTCTCACTGTCGGTTCTCTGCCCCATGTCAGTCTGGGCGTCGTTCCCATGAAGGCCGACCGTTCCAGGATGCCGGTGGAGGGCTTCTGGCTCTTCGACACGGCCCAGGTCAACGTCGAGCTGGTCTCCGGCTACCTCACGATCACCCAGCCCGGCGAAATCGCCATGTACGCCGACACGTTCGCCGAGATGGCGGAGTTGGCCGTCTCCGGCGCGAAGGCCCGCACCCTGATCACCGCCGCTCTGGACTCCCTCGGGTGAATCCGTGCAACTGCCCGCAACAACGTGGATCGCCCGCCCACCGCGTCCCTAGGGTCGTTCCACCGAGTCGGAGAGCGGGGCAGGACCCCGCCGAGCACTCGCTCCAAGAGGAAAGGGACCGCTACGGGTTGGGGAACAGACAAGGGCGGCGGCGGTGGCGACGGAAAGCACTCGGGAGGCAAGGACCCGGGCACCGCCAAGCCGTCCTCGGACACCGCGAAGCCGGCACCCGAGCCGAAGCACAAGGGAAAGTAGGCGCACGGCGGATGGAGCAGATCGGAGCGGACGAGCGGGCCGCCGTGTGCGGCCTGCTCGGCTCGGTCGACGAAAGCCTCGGCGCGCCCATGGCCCCGGTCTGGGAGGCCGCGTTGCGGGCGGTGCCCCGGCACGCGTTTCTGCCCGCGACCGTGTGGGTGGGCGAAGACCTGGTGGAGTGCTCCCGGGAGGCCGCCCCCGAGCAGTGGTCGCGCCACGCCTATGCCGACACCGCCGTCGTCACGCAGGTCAACGACGGTGCGGCCGCCGGGCCGGGGGAGCGCTGGGCGTCGTGCTCGGCCTCCGCCCCCTCGATCGTCTTCCGCATGCTCGACATGCTGGACGTGGGAGCGGGCCACCGTGTCCTGGAGATCGGTACGGGGACGGGTTGGAACGCCGGGCTGCTCGCGCACCGGCTCGGGCCGGGCCGGGTGGTCACCGTCGAGGTGGATGAGGGGCTGGCGGCACAGGCGGCGGGCCGGCTCGAGGGCGCGGGGCTGGACGCCCGGGTGATCCACGGCGACGGGTCCCTCGGCCACGAGGCCGGCGGCCCCTACGATCGGGTCGTCGCGACCTGTTCCGTACGGGCAGTACCTCCCGCGTGGATCGCGCAGACCCGGCCGGGTGGCGTGGTGCTCGTCCCGTGCGGTCTCGGGTGACGACTGGGCCGCGCAGTTCGCGGTCGGCCTTCAACTCCCGTACGTATGGCGGGTCTGGCACGACGATCCCGGTGTGGAGGGCGTCGCGGCCCGCCTGTGGCTGGCGACCACGGACGCGGCCTCCTGGGCCGCCGTGGACGGGGACGGGCGGGCCGCCGCCGATCGCTTCACCGTGTGGGAGCACGGGCCCCGCCGGCTGTGGGGGATGGTGGAGGCCGCCCACGAGTGGTGGCGGGGTGCGGGGTGCCCGGGGCCGGAGCGGTTCGGGCTGACCATCGTCCCCGACGGCACGCATGTGCCGTGGCTGGACACCCCGGACAACCCGGTGCCTGTTCTGGCCTGAGCGGGTGTGTTTAGCGGGTGTGTTCCGCTCGGGACCCGTGGGGCGTCAGGGAGTGACGATGGCGAAGTCGGGGTCGGGCTCGCCGAGGTAGCCGAAGAGTTCCGTGAGCCTGCCCGGGTCGCCCGTGATCTCGGCTCGGCCTTCGGCGACCAGGTCGGACACGTCGGCGGTGCCGAGGAGGAGGGCCCTCAGGTCGGCCTCTTCGAGGGCGATGTCGGTGTCGGGCCGGGCCACTTCCGGCGTCGGGCCCACGGTGTGGACGAGGACCCCGTTGCGCAGGCGCAGGTTGACCGGGTCCGCACCGTGCAGGCTGAAGCGGACGGTGAGATCGGCGTGCCAGCTGCGGGGGCCGTCGACGCGGATGGCCAGGGAGTCCAGCAACTGGTCCAGGGTCAGGGCTGCCAGCAGATCGGGGGCGACGGTGGACGTGGGGGTGCCGACGGGGCCCTCGCGCAGTTCGAGGGCGCCGGTGAGGTAGAAGTTGCGCCAGGTGCCGTTCTCGCTGCCGTAGCCGAGCTGTTCCAGGGCGTCGGCCTGCAAGGCGCGTGCCTCGGCGTTGTCGGGTGCGGCGAACAGGACGTGGTTGACGACCTGCGCGACCCACCGGAAGTCCCCGGCGGCGAACGAGTCGCGGGCCCGGCGCAGCACCTGTTCGGGTCCGCCCATGAAGTCCACGTACCGCTGGGCGGCCTCGGCCGGCGGATGCTCCCACAGGTGGGCGGGGTTGCCGTCGAACCAGCCCAGGTAGTGCTGGTAGACGGCCTTGACGTTGTGGCTGACCGAGCCGTAGTAGCCGTGAGTGTGCCAGGCCCGCTCCAGCGCCGGCGGCATCCGCATCGTCTCGGCGATCTCCAGCGGCGTCAGGCCCTGGTTGAGCAGGCGCAGTGTCTGGTCGTGCAGATAGGCGTACACGTCCCGCTGCTCGGACAGGAACGCGAGCACACGCTCGCGGCCCCAGACCGGCCAGTGGTGCGAGGCGAACGCCACGTCCACCTCGCCCGCGTACAGCGCGACGGCCTCGGTGAGGTAGTGCGCCCACACATGAGGGTTACGGACCTGCGCGCCGCGCAGCGTCAGCAGATTGTGCAGGTTGTGCGTGGCGTTCTCCGACATGCACAGCGCCGCGTGGCCCGGGAAGTGGATGTTGAGCTCGGCCGGGGCCTCGGTCCCGGGGGTGAGGTGGAAGACCATCCGGATGCCGTCGACGGTCTCGCTCTGCCCGGTGGCGGTGACGTCCACCGTGGGCGGGATCAGGCCGACAGCGCCGGTGGACAGCGTCTGGCCGAGCCCCGCACCGATCTGCCCGCGCTCCCCCTTGGGCAGCGCCGCCCCGTACATGTAGGCGGCACGGCGGTTCATGGCCGTCCCGGCGTAGACGTTCTCGCTGACCGCGTGCTCCAGGAAACCCTCCGGGGCGAACACCGGCACGCCGGCGTCCACCTCCTCCTGGCCGATCACTCCCCGCACGCCGCCGAAGTGGTCGGCGTGACTGTGGGTGTAGACGACGCCGGTGACGGGCCGCTCGCCCCGGTGGCGCCGGTACAGGGCCAGTGCGGCGGCGGCGGTGTCGGCGGACAGCAGGGTGTCGATCACCAGCACCCCGCGCTCGCCTTCCACCAGCGTCATGTTCGAAAGGTCGAAGCCGCGCACCTGGTAGATGCCCTCGACCACCTCGTACAGGCCGTGCCGGGCGGCCAGTCGGCCCTGCCGCCACAAGCTGGGGTTCGCGGTGTCGGGGCACTCGGCACCGAGGAATCCGTACGCCTCCAGCCCCCATACGCTGCCGCCGTCGGCGCCGCGCACCTCCGTCTCCTCGGCTGTGCCGATGAAGCCGCGCTCGGCGTCCTCGAAGTCCTGGGAATCGTCGAAGGGGAAACGCTCGCGCACCGACGCGTTGCTCGCGGCGACACCCGGTTCGGCTGCCCTGGGCTCGGTGGACTCGGCCATGGTGGTCTCCCTCGCGAGGCGGCTCGCCCGGATCGATACCCGTGCCACGCTCTCCCAGGAGCGGAGGGTCGGCCAGTCCGGTGGACCACCCGGGGGAAGGGTTCGGCGCCTCGCGCAGACGTCGGGCCGATGCCGTCCGGTCCTGACCACGGTCCGGCCCGGGAGCGCCGAGGCGTCGCGGCTTGAAGGTTCCGACGTTCCGGAAATCATGGGGAAGGCGGTGTCTGCGCCGTCTATCCTCGCCGCATGGCCACCCCATCCGCCGCCTTCGCCCACGACTACCCGTTCGACCCGACCTACGGGTACGACGCCCCGGACGAGCTGCTGCGCATCTTCGCCCCGCCCGCTCCCGGAGGCTTCGACGCGTTCTGGCGCGAGCGGTACGCGCGTGCCCGCGAGGTCTCCACCCGGCCGGTCCTCGGCCCGGTGGAGGAGGAGCGCGACGGCGTACGTGTCCACGGGGTCACGTACACCTCGGTGGGCGGCGTCCGGCTCGGCGGCTGGCTCGCCCTGCCGGCAGAAGGGCCGGTGCGGTACGGATTCGTCGTCGGGCACGGGTACGGCGGCCGTTCCGGCCCGGGGCCGGACCTCCCGCTGCCGCTGCCCGGGTCCGCCGCGATCCTGCCGTGCGTACGGGGGATCGGGGAGCGCGGGCGCGTCGACGGCGTCCCGGACCTGGCCGCCGACCACGTCCTGCACGGCATCGGCTCCCGCGACACGTACGTCATCGGCGACTGCGTGGCCGACACGTGGTGCGCGGCCTCGGCCCTCGCGGAGATCGTCCCGGAACTGGCGGGGGAGCGCCTCGGCTACATCGGGGAGAGCTTCGGCGGCGGCCTCGGGGCCCTCGCCCTGCCCTGGGACGACCGCTTCGCCGCCGCCCAGCTCACGGTCCCCACCTTCGGCAGCCACCCGCTGCGGGTGACCCAGCCGTGCGTCGGCAGCGGGGAGGCGGTGCGGCTGCACCACCGCGAGCACCCCGAAGTCGCCGACGTACTGCGCTACTTCGACGCGGCGACGGCGGCCACCCGGCTGGAGCTGCCGACGCTGGTGGCGCCGGCGCTGTTCGACCCGGCCGTGCCGCCGCCGGGACAGTTCGCCGTGTACAACGCCCTGGCCGGGGAGCGCGAGCTGCACGTGCTGCGGGCGGGGCACTTCGCGTACCGGGGGATGGTGGCCGAGACGGCGGAGCTGGACGCCCGGCGGCAGCGGTTCTTCGCCCGGCACCTGGTCCGGGACCTGGCCGCGTCGGGGCTCGACGGGACGGGCGGGGCGGGCAGGACAGGCGGGTCGGGCAGGACGGGCGGGGCGTCGGGGCTCTGATACCCCGGCAGCGCGTGACCGGGTTACGGGCCTTCTCGTCCGTACGTGCGCCGTGGCCGATGACCGACTGAGCCGTGGACCCGGTCAGACGCCCAGGACCGCCTTGGCCGTGAGGAAGTAGATGACCAGGCCGGTGGCGTCCACCAGGGTGGTGACCATCGGGGCGGAGACGACCGCCGGGTCGATGCGCAGCCGCTTGGCGAGCAAGGGCATGGCGCCGCCGATGGTGGCCGCCCAGCCGCAGATCAGCACCAGGGTGATGCCGACCACCAAGGCGATCTTCGCGCTGACGAAGAGCGTGCCCACCACCATCCCGAGGGCGGCCAGCAGGGAGCCGAGGACCAGACCGACCCGGCATTCGCGCCAGATCACTTTCAGCAGGTCCGAGCCCCGGACCTCGCCGACCGCCAGAGCACGTACACAGGCGGTCGCGGCCTGGGCGCCGGCGTTGCCGCCGGCCCCGATCAGCATGGGGATGAACAGGGCGAGCTGGGCGACCTGCTCCAACGTGGCCTCGAACGCCTGCGTCACACCGACCGTCAGGGTCGCCGCCACCAGCAGCAGCATCAGCCACAGCGCCCGGTATCGAGCCAGCTGCCAGACAGAGGTGGCCATGTAGTGGCCGGCCCAGGGGGTGGCACCGGCCTGCCGGGCCACGTCCTCGGTGTCGGCGGCCTCGATGACCTCCAGGGCGTCATCGATCGTGAACAGGCCGACGAGCCGTTCCTCGCTGTCGACGACGGGCAGGTTCAGGTCGTTGGTCTCCCGCATCAGCCGGGCGGCCCGCTCGGCGGACTCGGTGGCGTACGTGAACGTGGGCTCGGTGACCACCAGCGCCGAGACCATCGTCTCCGGCCTGTTGAGCACCAGCTCCCGCAGCTCCACGACACCGGTCAGCCGACGCCCGGAGTCCACCACGGGCAGCGTGTACACCGTCTCCGCGTCCGCCCCCTTCGCGCGCACGGTCCGCAGCGCCTGCTCGACCGTCAGGTTCTGCGGCAGCGCCACCACCTCGGGGCTCATGCAGCGGCCGACCGACCCCTCCGGATAGCCCAGCAGCGCGGAGGTCATCTGCCGCTCGTTCGCGCTCAGACCGGCCAGTACCCGCTGGGCGACCTTCGCCGGGGCCTCCCGCAGCATCCTGGCCCGGTCGTCGGGGTCCATGCCCTCGACGATGTCCCGGAAGGACCGGTCACGCAGCCCTTCCAGAATCTGCTGCTGGTCGACCGGCTTCAGCTCCTCGAACACCGCGAGCGCCCGGTCCTTGTCCAGAACCCGGAAGGCCACCCCGGCGTCGACCGCGTCCATGCGCGCCAGCTCATCCGCGATCACATGCGGGAGATGCGTCTCCAGCCACTTCTGGGCAGCGGGCAGCCGGCGGGCTCTGACGATCTCCTGCAACGACTTGGCGAGCTCCGGGCCCGGCTCGTGGGACAGACGTGACTGCGTCATGGCGGGTCCTCAATACAGCGGTGAGATCAATGCGGGCACAGAGGTTCACTGCTCATCGCAGCACCGTTCCCGCTCTCGCATCCGCCGCCGACACACTGCGCCGCACAGCTGAAGACGCGCCCCTCAGGATACGTGGCGAGACCGGTCCCGGGCGGGCGGCCCCCCGTACAAGCTGACCGGTACCGGGCATCGCGAAGAGCCAGGGCATGCCTCATGTACCGGGCAAGGGCTTCGCTCATGCCCCGTGTACCGGGCAGGGGCTTCGCCCGATCCACCTCCTCTCGGGCGGCGCGCCGGATCAGGCGGCGGGACATCGGCGCGGGCCGGGCGGGTCCGCCGGAGCGGGGCGGCCGGGTCCGCCGGAGCGGGGCGGCCGGGCTGTCCGGGAGGCCGAGCCGGGGGCAAGGGTCTGCCGGAACGTTCCTCCGGGCGGGTGAGCTTGGGGCCCCCGCCCGCCGTGTCGGCGTCCTCTCTCCCGCGCGGGCGCTTTCAGTTGACCGAAGAACCAGTGTGATCAACTGCAAATGCCACGAAGTACGCACTATCCGGTCCATTCCGGTACGGGGTGGTCCGGGCCGGCCCCGGAGGTATCAGCCATGTCCCACGTCGGCGTCCCGCGCGGGACGGTACGAAAGCGCCGCTCGCTCGCGCTCCTCACGGCGGGGGCGCTCACCATCCCCGCGCTGGCGGGTTGCAGCTCCGACACCGAGGAGACCTCCCGGGGGGTCCCGCAGGACATCGCTCCCGCCGCCCGCGACCGGGTCGCCGACGGATCGACGGTGAACTGGGCCGTCGACGCGATGCCCACCACCCTCAACGCCTTCCAGGCGGACGCCGACAGCGCCACCACCAAGATCACCGGCGCCCTGCTGCCCACGCTCTTCCCGATGGACGCGACCGGGCAGCCGAAGCTCAACCCGGACTACTTGGAGTCCGCCAGGACCATCGAGCGCGAGCCCAAGCAGGTCGTCCTCTACAAGCTCAACCAGCAGGCGGTCTGGAGCGACGGCCGCGAGATCGGCGCCGCCGACTTCGTCGCCCAGTGGCGGGCGCTCAGCGGCAAGGACTCCGCCTTCTGGACCGCCCGCAACGCCGGCTACGAGCGGATCGAGAAGATCGAGCGCGGCTCCGACGACCTCCAGGTCAGGGTCACGTTCGCCAAGCCGTACGCGGACTGGCGCTCGCTCTTCTCACCGCTCTACCCGAAGGAGATCACCGGCTCGCCGGACACCTTCAACGACGGCGCGCGCACCACCCTCAAGAACACCGCGGGCCCGTTCCAGCTGAAGGGCGTGAGCAAGGCCGACGGCACCGTCACCCTCGTCCGCAACCCCCGCTGGTGGGGCGACAAGGCCAAGCTGGACACCCTCGTCTTCCGGGCGGTCGCCCCCAAGGACCGCACCAAGGCCCTCGCCGACGGCACCGTGCACATCACCGACGTCGACGCCACCACCGCCAACCGCATCGCCCTCGCCCTGCGCGACGGCAACAACGGCCAGCCGCTCACCCACGGCCCCGGCGCCGACCTCACCCCCGCCGCCGCCCTGCGATCCTGGGCCCTGGCCCACGGCTCCGACGAGGAGCAGGCGGAGATCGCCCAGGCCGCCCGGGAGAAGAACCGCAAGGCCGTCGCCGCGTACGGGGCGGAGCAGAAGGCGCTGCGCGGCTACACCGTGCGCAAGTCCTTGGAGCCCGCCTACACCCAGCTCGCCCTGAACGGCGAGTCCGGCCCCCTCGCGGACGACCGGGTGCGCCGGGCGGTGGCCCGCGCCCTGGACCGGCAGGAGATCGCCGACACCGTACTGAAGCCGCTCGGGCTCCCGGCGAAGCCGCTCGGCAGCCACCTGGCCCTGGCCGGGCAGCCCGGCTACAAGGACGGCAGCGGGGCGCTCGGCGACCAGAACACCAAGGAGGCCCAGGCCCTGCTGGCGGACGCGGGCTGGACCCAGGGCGGTGCGGCCGAGAAGCCGAAGGACACCAAGGCGGGCAGCGAGGCGGAGAAGAAGGACGCGGAGGAGAAGGACGCGGAGAAGGCGGAGGAGAAGGACGCGGAGAAGGCGGAAGAGAAGGACGCGGAGAAGAAGGACGCGGGGGACGAGGAGAAGACGGAGAAGGCCGAGGCGGACGAGAAGAAGGCCTCCCAGGCCGAGGAGAAGGCCGAGGAGAAGGCCGAGGACGCGGAGGAGAAGGCCGACCGGGCCGCCGCCGGCTCCGACGACAGCGCCGCCTCCCGCGCCGAGGGCCTCTACATCGTCGGCCAGGACGACAAGCCGGGCGCCGGCCCCGTCCCGGGCCTCGACGCCCCCGCCCCCGCTCTCGCCCCGTCCCAGGTCGCCGCCGCCCAGAGCCTCGCCCTGCTCCGCCAGGCGCATGCCGTGAGCAAGGACGCCGACGCCGCCTCCAAGGCCACCACCCAGGACAGGCAGCCCGGCGGCGCGGCCGGCGCGTACGCCCCCCTGGGCACCGCCGCACCCGCTCCCGCCGCGGTCAAGGGGCCGCTCGGCAAGGACGGCAAGACGCTGACCCTGCGCTTCGTGCTCCCCTCCGGGCCCGGGTCGCAGTCGCTGCGCGGCGTCGGCGAGCGGATCGCGGTGATGCTGGAGAAGATCGGGATCGGTACGGAGATCACCAAGGTCCCCGACGAGAGCTACTTCAAGGACCACATCGCCTCCGGCGACTACGACCTGGCGCTCTACTCCTGGCCCGCCACGGCCTACCCGGCCACCGACGGACGCCCGATCTACGCCAAGCCGGAGCCGGCCACCGACGGTTCGCTCCTCGTCGAGCAGAACTACACCCGGGTCGGCACCGACCACATCGACCAGCTCTTCGACCAGGCGGTCGCCGAGCTCGACGAGAAGGCCTCACGGGAGCTGATGAAGCAGGCCGACGCACGGATCTGGGCGGCCGCCGGATCGATTCCGCTCTTCCAGCGCCCGCAGCTCGTCGCGGTGGACAAGAAACTCGCGAACGTCGGCGCCTTCGGCTTCGCGACCCCCCGGTACGAGGACATCGGGTTCACGGACCGGCAGGCGGCGGGTCCCCCCGCGGACCGCAAGAAGTAGCGGGTCACCGCGGGAATCAGCAGGTCGGCACCGGAAGCGGCAGGTCACGGTCACCGGAGGAATCGGCAGGACAGCGGAGAAAACACCAGGTCAACGGTTTGCACAAGCTCAGATGCTGCTCAAAACCCTTGCCCGTCGGCGACCCCGGCGGGCAAGGTGGTATCCGCCCCGACCCGGGCCGTCCGACCCTCCTCACACCCTCTCCCCACGCGGCTTTCCACCGGCCGCCCCCGCTTCTTGACACCGGCTGAATATCGGCTGAATCACACGGGAAGACCGTATTCACGGATCGCTCCGGGAAGTCCGGCACGCACAAGGCCCGTACCATGGGACGAGCCGTGGCGTGCCGCCCGGCGGGCGTACGAGGACTCGAAGACCGACTGAGACGCCTGATCCCACGATCCGAGAGAAGCGCAAGCCACCCATGCCCACGCGCCACGACATCCGTAACGTAGCCATCGTCGCCCACGTCGACCACGGCAAGACCACGCTGGTCGACGCCATGCTCAAGCAGGCCGGAGCGTTCGCCGCCCACGCCGCCGAGCACCTCGACGATCGCATGATGGACTCGAACGACCTGGAGCGTGAGAAGGGCATCACGATCCTCGCCAAGAACACGGCGGTGAAGTACCACCCCAAGGACGGCGGGGATCCGATCACGATCAACATCATCGACACCCCCGGCCACGCCGACTTCGGTGGCGAGGTCGAGCGTGGTCTGTCGATGGTGGACGCGGTCGTGCTGCTCGTCGATGCCTCCGAGGGCCCGCTGCCCCAGACCCGCTTCGTGCTGCGCAAGGCGCTGGCCGCGAAGATGCCGGTCATCCTCTGCATCAACAAGACCGACCGCCCCGACTCCCGGATCGCCGAGGTCGTCGACGAGACGTACGACCTGTTCCTGGACCTGGACGCGGACGAGGACCAGATCGAGTTCCCGATCGTCTACGCCTGCGCCCGTGACGGCGTCGCCTCGCTGACCAAGCCCGAGGACGGCACCGTCCCGCCGGACAGCGACAACCTGGAGCCGTTCTTCACCACGATCCTCTCGCACGTCCCCGCCCCGGAGTTCGACGAGGACGCGCCGCTCCAGGCCCACGTCACCAACCTGGACGCCGACAACTTCCTCGGCCGTATCGCGCTCTGCCGCGTCGAGCAGGGTGAGCTGCGCAAGGGCCAGACCGTCACCTGGATCAAGCGTGACGGCACGATGTCCAACGTCCGCATCACCGAGCTGATGATGACCGAGGCGCTCACCCGCAAGCCGGCCGAGGTGGCGGGCCCGGGTGACATCTGCGCGGTCGCCGGATTCCCCGACATCATGATCGGCGAGACCCTGGCCGACCCCGAGAACCCGATCGCGCTGCCGCTGATCACGGTCGACGAGCCGGCCATCTCGATGACCATCGGCACCAACACCTCGCCGCTCGTCGGCAAGGGCGGCAAGGGCCACAAGGTCACCGCCCGCCAGGTGAAGGACCGCCTGGACCGCGAGCTGATCGGTAACGTCTCGCTCCGCGTCCTGGACACCGAGCGCCCCGACGCCTGGGAGGTCCAGGGCCGTGGTGAGCTCGCGCTCGCCATCCTGGTCGAGCAGATGCGCCGCGAGGGCTTCGAGCTGACCGTCGGCAAGCCCGAGGTCGTCACCAAGCAGATCGACGGCAAGACGCACGAGCCGATCGAGCGCATGACGATCGACTCCCCCGAGGAGCACCTCGGCGCCATCACGCAGCTCATGGCGAGCCGCAAGGGCCGCATGGAGACCATGACGAACCACGGTTCGGGCTGGGTCCGCATGGAGTGGATCGTTCCTTCGCGCGGCCTCATCGGCTTCCGTACGGAGTTCCTGACGCAGACCCGCGGTACGGGCATCGCGCACTCCATCTTCGAGGGCCACGAGCCGTGGTTCGGCGAGCTGCGCACCCGTCACAACGGCTCGCTGGTGGCGGACCGTTCGGGTTCGGTCACGCCGTTCGCGATGGTCAACCTCCAGGAGCGCGGTGTCATCTTCACCGAGGCCGGCACCGAGGTCTACGAGGGCATGATCGTCGGCGAGAACTCCCGCGCCGACGACATGGACGTGAACATCACCAAGGAGAAGAAGCTCACCAACATGCGTGCGGCCTCCGCGGACACCACGGAGAACGTGGTCCCGGCCCGCAAGCTCTCGCTGGAGCAGTCCCTGGAGTTCTGCCGCGAGGACGAGTGCATCGAGGTGACCCCGGAGACCGTGCGTATCCGCAAGGTCGTCCTGGACCAGAAGGAGCGCGGCCGCGCCGCCTCCCGCGCCAAGCGCTGACGTACGCCCCTCCAGGGCGGAGCGCTGACGTACGGCGCTCCCCGGGCGGAGGGCGTCGGCGTACGACGACGACGCCCTCCGCCGCGCCAAGCACCGGCGTACGCCCCTTCCGGGCGCTGTGACAGCCCCACAGCACCCGGAAGGGGCTGCTCCCGTTCCGGATGGGGAGAGTTCGGTCGCCTGTGGCCGAAAGGTGACGCGGGGTCCGGTCGGCCGCCCCGGCCGGCCCGCCCCCACGCGTCCTGCTGGTCCTCGGCGCCGCTGTCAACCGGGCGTCGGGACGGGTGGCCGAAAGCAGGCGGTCCATCACCGCGTATGCGGCCCGGCCATCGCGTATTCACCGCGATGGCCGGGCCGTTCGCCGTTTATCGTCCCTGTTTCGTGAGAAGTGTCACCGGCATGGGCGCGTTCCCGGGGCAACTTCTTTTGGGCGTCCGGGTGCTGTTCCGATGTCCGTATAGCGACCATCGTGCTCCGGAAGTTGCGTTAACAGTCCGTTTCGCGGGCGTCTGTCTAGGATCACTTTGTCCGGATTTCGGGCATCCGCGGGTCGGTGATGTTGTCAAACCGAGACCCTTTAAGTGTGGTTTACGGCTCGGCCGTACTCAATAGTTGGCTCCATTGAGCTCGGGTCAATGGGTCACGCGCTGTGGGGAGCGCCGACTCACGAGCACACTTCGGGGTTACTGCTCATCGCCGTCAGGGGTGTCGGCGACGTATCAGTACCCCTCTTGCAGTGATCAAAAGTGGACTCTTGAGGAGGAGAACCCATGCGTGGTTCCAAGATGGTCGGGTGCGCGATAGTCGTCGCCCTGGCCGCAACCGCTTGTGGCGGTAGCGGTGGCGACAGCGAGAGCAAGGGCGAGTCCGGCGGCGGGTTCAGCATGAACATCGCCGAGCCCAAGCGACTCATCCCGCAGTCGACCACCGAGTCCGGTGGCTCGCAGGTCCTGTCGGGCCTGTTCACCCCGCTGGTCGACTTCGACGCGAAGAACCAGCCGGTTCTGGCCGCCGCGGAGTCCATCGAGAGCCCGGACAACAAGGTCTGGACGATCAAGCTCAAGGACGCCACCTGGCACGACGGCAAGCCCGTCACCGCCAAGGACTACGTCGGCGCCTGGAACTGGGGTGCCTACGGCCCGAACGTGGCCGACGGCAACTACTTCTTCGAGACCATCCAGGGCTACGACGAGATGAACCCCGTCGACCCGGACGGCGAGGAAGGCCCGAAGAAGGCCGCCGAGCCGACGGCCAAGGAGCTCTCCGGCCTCAAGGCGATCGACGACAAGACCATCGAGGTCACCCTCAAGGCTCCGTTCGCCGGCTACAAGTCGGTCCTGGGCTACACGGTCTTCTACCCGATGCCCGAGTCGGCTCTCGCCGACATCAAGGCGTACGAGGAAGCCCCGATCGGCCAGGGTCCGTTCCAGATGGACGGCAAGTGGAACCACGACAAGTTCGTGAAGGTCAAGGCCTACGAGGACTACAAGCTCGGCGACAAGCCGAAGGTCAACTCGGTCGAGTTCCGGATCTTCCAGGACCAGAACACCGCGTACAACGACCTGCTCGCCAACAACCTCGACATCGTGGACCAGATCCCGACCGAGGTCATGGGCACCGCTCCGGGCGAGCTCGGCGACCGCTTCAAGACGTCGCTGGCCTCCACCTTCCAGTTCGTCGCCTTCCCGACGTACGACAAGAAGTACAGCGACCCGCGCGTCCGCAAGGCCATCTCGATGGCCATCGACCGTGACGAGATCATCAAGGTCGTCTTCCAGGACTCGCAGTCCTCGGCGCGTTCCTTCGTCTCCCCGGTCGTGGGCGGGTACCGCGAGGACACCTGTGGCGAGGCCTGCAAGTTCGACCCGGCCGCCGCCAAGAAGCTGCTCGCCGAGGCCGGTGGCATCACGGGCAACAAGATCAACATCGGTCACAACGCCGATGGTGGCCACGACCAGTGGGTCAGCGCCACGTGTGACCAGCTCAAGAAGAACCTGGGCCTGGAGTGCGTGAGCCAGGCCGTGCCGAAGTTCGCCGAGCTGCTGACGCAGGTCGAGAACAAGAAGTTCTCCGGCATGTTCCGCATGGGCTGGATCATGGACTACCCGTCCATGGAGAACTACCTGGGCCCGCTGTACAGCACCAACGGTTCCTCGAACTACTACGGGTACAGCAACAAGGACTTCGACCGCCTCCTCCAGGAGGGCCGCGAGGCCAAGACCGACGCTGAGGCCATCGCCAAGTGGCAGGAGGCTGAGGACGTGCTCGCCAAGGACATGCCGGTGGTCCCGCTGCGCTTCGGCAAGAACGTCTTCGGTCACTCGACCAACGTGAAGAACGTGGAGATGAACCTGTTCAACCAGGTTGAACTCACCAAGGTTGAGAAGTCCTGACCTGCGTCTCACATGACGCAGTAGTCAAAAATTAGGGCCTGACGACGGGGGGCGGACCCAATCCGCCCCCCGTCGTTCCCACGAGGAGGAACAATGGGCCGCTACGTCGCAAGACGGCTGCTCCAGATGCTCCCGGTCATCATCGGGACCACCTTTCTGGTCTTCACCCTCGTCACCTGGATGGGCGGCGATCCGGTACAAAACCTGTACGGAGAGCGACCTGTCCCGGAGGGCATCAGGGCTGCGTTGACCGCGCAATACCACCTGGACGAACCCCTGCCGATCCGCTACGGCTACTACCTCGCGGGTCTGATCCAGGGAGACTTCGGGACGAGCCTCAGTGGCTCGCGTCCCATCAGCGAGATGATCGCCGACGCGTGGCCGGAGACCCTCCGCATCGCCGGCATCGCCTTCGTCTTCGAAATGGTCATCGGTGTCGCCGCCGGCGTGATGGCGGGCATGCGGCGCGGAAAGTTCCTGGACAACCTCGTCCTGCTCTCCACGCTGACCGTCATCGCTGTCCCGATCTTCGTCCTCGGGCAGGTCAGCCAGATCTTCCTGGGCGTCAAGGCCGGCATCTTCCCCGTCTCGGGGACCAGCGACGGTTTCGCCAGTTACCTTCTGCCCGGCCTCGTGCTCGGTTCCGTCTCGCTCGCCTACATCGCACGCCTCGCCAGAGCCTCCGTCGCGGAGAACCTGCGGATGGACTACGTGCGTACGGCCAAGGCGAAGGGCCTTTCCCCGTCCCGGATCACCGGGATCCACGTCCTGAGGAACTCGCTGATCCCCGTGGTCACCTACCTCGGCGCGGACCTCGGAACGCTCATGGGCGGGGCCATCGTCACCGAGCGGATCTTCAACATCCCCGGTGTCGGCTACAACCTCTACAAGGCGATCCAGATCGAGGACGGACCGGCGCTGGTCGGCTTCGTGACTCTCCTCGTCATCGTCTACGTGGTGATGGCGCTCGTCGTGGACCTGCTCTATGCCGTGCTTGACCCGAGGATTCGCTATGCCTGACGCAACCAAGACTTCCGTCGCTCCGGCGTCCGGTGAGGAGCCCGAGGCGCCCAAGGCTCCCGTGCAGGAGCTGGCCAAGCCGCGCAGCCTCCTCCAGGACGCGGTACGCGACCTCGTGCGCCGACCGCTCTTCCTGATCCCCTCCGGCATCATCCTGGTGCTGGTCGCCATGGCGGCGTTCCCGTCCCTGTTCGCCAGCGCCGACCCGCAACTGTGCGAACTGGGCCGCTCGTTGCAGAAGCCCAGCGCCGACGCCTGGTTCGGTTACGACGCCCGTGGCTGCGACGTCTACGCCCGTACCATCTACGGCACCCGGACCTCGATCACCGTCGGCGTGCTCGCCACCCTCGGTTCGGCCCTCATCGCCCTGATCTTCGGCCTCGTCGCCGGGTTCTACGGCAGGTGGGTCGACGCGATCATCTCCCGCGGCATCGACATCGTGATGGGTATCCCGTTCCTGGTCGGCGCCATCGTGATCCTCAACAGCTTCCGTGACGACGACGGGTTCCGCATCGGCGGTATCTGGGGTGTGCTCACCGCGCTCACCGTGCTCGGCTGGATGAGCATGGCCCGTATCATGCGGTCCACCGCGATGCAGACCAAGCAGTCCGACTACGTGACCGCGGCCCGCTCGCTCGGCGCCTCCACCGGCCGTCTGATGTTCCGTCACGTGCTGCCGAACGCGCTGACCCCGCTGATCGTGCTGGCGACCATCTCGCTCGGTGTGATCATCTCGGCCGAGGCGACGCTCAGCTTCCTCGGTGTCGGTATCCAGGAGCCCACCATCTCCTGGGGCGTCATGATCAACCAGTCCCTGGGGCGGATCCGCGAGTCGCTGCACCCGCTGCTCTTCCCGGCCGGCTTCGTCAGCATCACCGTGCTGGCGTTCATCATGCTCGGCGACGCGGTCCGCGACGCCCTCGATCCCAAGCTGCGCTGAGGGAGGCGTACGTGACCACCATGGAAAAAACCGCGAACGTCCCCGCTCCCCGCAGCGACGAGGGCCACCAGGGTCCGCTGCTCGAAGTCCGTGACCTGCACGTCGAGTTCCACACCCGCGAGGGTGTCGCCAAGGCGGTCAACGGTGTCAACTACACCGTCGACGCCGGTGAGACGCTCGCCGTGCTCGGCGAGTCCGGCTCCGGCAAGTCCGTGACCGCCCAGGCGATCATGGGCATCCTCGACATGCCGCCCGGCCGCATCCCGCAGGGAGAGATCTTCTTCCGCGGCCAGGACATGCTCACCATGTCCGAGGACGAGCGCCGCAAGATCCGGGGCCGCAAGGTCGCGATGATCTTCCAGGACGCCCTCTCCTCGCTCAACCCGGTCCTGACCGTCGGCTACCAGCTCGGCGAGATGTTCCGCGTACACCTGGGCATGTCCAAGAAGGAAGCCAGGGTCAAGGCCATCGAGCTGATGGACCGCGTGCGCATCCCGGCGGCGAAGGAGCGGGTCGACGACTACCCGCACCAGTTCTCCGGCGGTATGCGCCAGCGCATCATGATCGCGATGGCACTCGCCCTGGAGCCCGACCTGATCATCGCGGACGAGCCGACCACGGCGCTCGACGTGACCGTCCAGGCCCAGGTCATGGACCTGCTCGCCGAGCTCCAGCGCGAGTTCAACATGGGGCTCATCCTGATCACCCACGACCTCGGCGTGGTCGCCGACGTCGCGGACAAGATCGCGGTCATGTACGCCGGCCGGATCGTGGAGACCGCTCCGGTGCACGAGCTCTACAGCCGCCCGTCGCACCCCTACACCCGCGGTCTGCTCGACTCGATCCCGCGTCTGGACCAGAAGGGGCAGGAGCTCTACGCGATCAAGGGCCTGCCGCCCAACCTGACGCGTATCCCGGGGGGTTGCGCGTTCAACCCTCGCTGCCCCAAGGCTCAGGACATCTGCGCCACCGAAGTCCCGCCGCTGCACCCGGTCACCGAGCGCGACGGCACCGACCTGCCGGGCCGCAGAAGCGCGTGCCACTTCTGGAAGGAGACGATCCATGGCTGACCTCGACAAGGAGTCCGTGGACGCCACCCCCAACGTCACCGAGGTGGAGACGGTCGACGCCGCCACCGTCGAGGACGCCGTCGCCGCCATCGAGGCGCCGGTCGAGCGGGGCGAGCCGATCCTCCAGGTGCGCAACCTGGTCAAGCACTTCCCGCTGACCCAGGGCATCCTGTTCAAGAAGCAGATCGGCGCGGTCAAGGCCGTGGACGGGATCTCCTTCGATCTCTTCCAGGGCGAGACGCTCGGCATCGTGGGCGAGTCCGGCTGTGGCAAGTCCACCGTCGCCAAGCTGCTCATGATGCTGGAGAAGGCGACCGCCGGTGAGGTCTTCTACAAGGGTCAGGACATCACCAAGCTGTCCGGGCGGGCGCTGAAGGCCGTACGCCGCAACATCCAGATGGTGTTCCAGGACCCCTACACCTCGCTGAACCCGCGCATGACGGTCGGCGACATCATCGGGGAGCCGTTCGAGATCCACCCCGAGGTGGCTCCGAAGGGCGACCGGCGGCGCAAGGTCCAGGAGCTCCTGGACGTCGTCGGCCTGAACCCGGAGTACATCAACCGGTACCCGCACCAGTTCTCCGGCGGTCAGCGCCAGCGCATCGGCATCGCCCGCGGCCTCGCGCTCAACCCGGAGATCATCATCTGCGACGAGCCGGTCTCCGCGCTCGACGTGTCGGTGCAGGCGCAGGTCATCAACCTGATGGAGAAGCTCCAGGACGAGTTCAACCTCTCCTACCTCTTCATCGCGCACGACCTCTCCATCGTCCGGCACATCTCCGACCGGGTCGGCGTCATGTACCTCGGCAAGATGGCCGAGATCGGTACGGACGCGCAGATCTACGACCACCCGACGCACCCGTACACCCAGGCGCTGCTCTCCGCGGTGCCGGTGCCGGACCCGTCGGCGCGTGAGGGCCGCGAGCGGATCATCCTCACCGGTGACGTCCCGTCACCGGCGAACCCGCCCTCCGGCTGCCGCTTCCGCACCCGGTGCTGGAAGGCCGAGGAGCGCTGCGCCACGGAGATGCCGCTGCTGGCCATCCCCGAGCGCTTCGTCGCGGCGGGTGGCCCGGCCGCGCACGAGTCGGCGTGCCACTTCGCCGAGGAGAAGGACGTCGTTCACGCGGCGTAACCGCTTCCGGCAGCAGTACGTCAGATGCCCGGCCCCCGAAATGGGGGCCGGGCATCGTCGTGTCCGGCCCCCTGTCGTGCTCGTACGGGGTAAGCCCACATGCGATGCGTGGCGGTATGAGGTGATATGAGGCATTGAGCTACCCGATGACTCTAGGAGGCACTTCATGCGCGGAGCCACACGGGCCAGGTGGGCCGCATGTGCGGTGGCCGTCGCCCTGGCAGCGACGGCCTGCGGCGGCGGAGACGACGACGGTGGCGGCAGCGGCGCCGACGGCATCGTCAGCTCCTCCTGGGGCGACCCGCAGAACCCGCTGGAGCCCGCGAACACCAACGAGGTGCAGGGCGGCAAGGTCCTCGACATGGTCTTCCGGGGACTCATCCGGTACGACCCCAAGACCGGCGAGGCGCAGAACATGCTCGCCGAGTCCATCGAGTCGGACGACGCCCAGAACTTCACGATCAAGCTGAAGGACGGCTGGACCTTCTCCAACGGCGAGAAGATCACCGCCAAGTCCTTCGTGGACGCCTGGAACTACGGCGCGGCGCTGAAGAACAACCAGAAGAACGCCTACTTCTTCCAGTACATCGACGGGTACGAAGCCGTCCACCCCGAGTCCGGCTCGGCCTCCGCCGAGGCCCTCTCCGGCCTCAAGGTCGTCGACGACCTGACCTTCACCGCCAAGCTCAGCCAGAAGTTCTCCCTGTGGCCCGACACCCTGGGCTACTCGGCCTTCGTGCCGCTGCCCAAGGCGTTCTACGACGACCACGACGCCTGGCTCTCCAAGCCCATCGGCAACGGCCCGTACACCATCGAGTCGTACGCCAAGGGCTCCTCGATGAACCTGCGCCGCTGGGACGACTACCCGGGCGACGACAAGGCGAAGAACGGCGGCGTCGACCTCAAGGTCTTCACCGACAACAACACCGCCTACACCGACCTGACCTCGGGCAACCTCGACCTCGTCGACGACGTGCCCGCCTCCCAGCTCAGGAACGTGGAGCAGGACCTGGGCGACCGGTACATCAACACCCCCGCCGGCATCATCCAGACCCTCGCCTTCCCGTTCTACGACAAGGAGTGGGACACCGACGACGCCCGCAAGGTCCGCCAGGGCCTCTCCATGGCGATCAACCGGGCGCAGATCACCGACCAGATCTTCCAGAAGACCCGCACCCCCGCCTCCGACTGGACCTCCCCGGTCCTCGGCGAGGACGGCGGCTTCAAGGAAGGGCTCTGCGGCAAGGAGTGCACGTACGACAAGGCCGCGGCCAAGAAGCTGATCGACGAGGGCGGCGGCATCCCCGGCGGCCAGCTGAAGATCTCGTACAACGCGGACACCGGCTCCCACAAGGAGTGGGTCGACGCCGTCTGCAACAGCATCAACAACGTCATGGGCAACAACCAGGCCTGCGTCGGCGGCGCGGTCGGCACCTTCGCCGACTTCCGCAACCAGGTCTCCACCCAGAAGATGACGGGTCCCTGGCGGGCGGGCTGGCAGATGGACTACCCGCTGATCCAGAACTTCCTGCAACCGCTCTACTACACCAACGCCCCGTCCAACGACGGCAAGTGGACCAACAAGGAGTTCGACGACCTGGTCGACAAGGCGAACGCCGAGACCGACAAGGCGAAGGCCGTCACCACCTTCCAGGACGCCGAGAAGGTCCTCGTCGAGCAGATGCCGGCCATCCCGCTCTGGTACCAGAACGGCAGCGCCGGCTACTCGGAACGCATCGACAACGTCGAGCTGAACCCGTTCAGCGTGCCGGTCTACACGGAGATCACGGTCAAGTGACCCGCCGGCACGGCGATCACGCCCACGTGACCAGCTGAGACCGGGGGCCGGGGCGCCCCCCCCCCCCCCCCCCCCCCCCCCCCGAACCCCGGGCGCCCCCCCCCCCCCCCCCCCCCCACGCGCCGCACGGGGGGGGGGGACGGCGGGGGCGGATGTA
>NZ_JBEYKR010000061.1:0-40152 GCF_040703535.1 Streptomyces sp. NPDC007346 | reverse complement strand
GTTCGTGGTCACCAGTTCCCTGTTCGCATGGCTCTGCTGGCCCACCGAGTCGCTCGTTCGTCTCATCTCACGCCGAGGTTAAACAACAAGCTCAGTACATGCTCAGCAACTGCTCCACGGAGAGTTCGGCGGCCGGGGCCCCGGTCGGCAGGGCCAGTTCGAACCAGACGGTCTTGCCGCGCGGGGTGCGGCGCGAGCCCCAGGCGGCGCTGAGCAGGCCGACCAGTTGCAGCCCGCGCCCGCCCTCGTCGGTGTCGCGGGCCCGGCGGCGGCGCGGCTGGACGAGGCCGGCGTCCCACACCTCGCAGACCAGGGTGCGGTCGCGCAGCAGCCTCAGCCGGATCTCGCCCTCGCCGTAGCGCAGGGCGTTGGTGACCAGCTCGCTGACGAGGAGTTCGGTGGTGTCGACCAGGTCGTCGAGGTCCCAGGCCATGAGCTGGGAGCGGGCCAGCTCGCGGGCGCGGCCCACCGAGCGGGGTTCGCGCGGCAGCCGCCAGTCCCCGACCGCCTCCTCGGGCAGCCCCTGGATACGGGCCATCAGCAGGGCGATGTCGTCCTCGCCGTGCCGGGTGTCGAGCGTGGAGAGGACGAAGTCGCAGGCATCCTCCAGGGCCATCTGCGGTCCGGTCAGCACGGCGCGCAGCGCGTCCAGGCCCTCGTCGAGCGGCTGGTCGCGGGATTCGACGAGCCCGTCGGTGTAGAGGGTGAGCAGGGCGTTCTCGGCCAGCTCCACCTCCACCTCCTCGAAGGGTTCGCCGCCGACGCCCAGCGGCATCCCCGGCGGTACGTCGATGAGCCGGGCGGGCCTGCCGGGCTCGACCACGGCCGGGGGGAGGTGGCCGGCGTTGGCGAACGTACAGCGTCGGGTGACCGGGTCGTAGACCGCGTACACGCAGGTCGCGAGGTACACCTCGGAGAGGTCGGCCTCGCGGGACCTCTGCGCGGCGCGCGAGGGCCACTGGGCGCCCCCGCTGCCGCCGAGCCCCTCGCTGCGCTCGCCGCCGCCCGGGGAGCCCAGCCCGCGCGCCACCTCGTCCAGGGCGGAGAGCACCTCGGCGGGCTCCAGGTCGAGCAGGGCCAGGGTGCGTACGGCGGTGCGCAGTTCGCCCATGGCGACGGCGGCCCGCAGGCCCCGGCCCATGACGTCGCCGACGACCAGGGCGGTGCGGTGGCCGGGCAGTTCGATGACGTCGAACCAGTCGCCGCCGACCTCGGTGGCGGTGTTGCCGGGCAGATAGCGGCAGGCGATGTCGAGCCCGGCCGCCTCGGGGTCGCCGGGGGGCAGCAGGCTGCGCTGGAGGATCAGGGCGCGTTCGTGTTCGCGGCGGTAGAGGCGGGCGTTGTCGATACAGACGGCGGCGCGGGCGGCCAGCTCGGTGGCGAGCGCCCGGTCCCGCTCCCCGAAGGGCTCGCTCCCCTTCGTACGGGAGAACTGGACGAGGCCGACGACGGTGTCGTGCGCGACCATCGGCACGGCGAGCGTCGACTGCACGAACCCCATGTCGTCGCCCGGCACCGCCTCGACGTGGCCCGAGCGCAGGGCCGTCGCGCAGGGCGAGCCGAACGGGAAGCGGTGGACGGAGCCGAGCGCGGGCGGCAGGTCGTCCGGGCCCGGCGGGCCGCTGCCCGCCACGGCGGTCGGCAGCGCGTCGGCGCCGGCGCTGGCGTGGGCGACCCGGCGCAGCTCGGCCGAGCCGCCGGCGGACTCGCGGTGGGCGGGCGCCCAGGAGCCGGGCGCGGCCTCCTCGCCGGTGAGCAGGCTCTGGTAGAGGTCGACGGTGGCCACGTCGCAGAAGCCGGGGACGGCGACGTCCAGGAGTTCGCGGGCGGTGGTCTCCAGGTCCAGGGAGTTGCCGATGCGGGCGCTGGCCTCGTTGAGGAGGGCCAGGTTCCGGCGGGCGCTGGCGGCCTCGCGGGCGGCGATGTGGCGGCGGGTGACATCGGTGGCCAGGCCCGCGACGCCGATGGGGCGGCCGGCGCCGCTGTGCACCCGGTAGAGGTTCATGGACCAGTGGCGGCGGCCGGCCCCGCCGGGGGTGGACCCGACCAGCTGGAGGTCGGTGACGGACTCCCCGGTCTCCAGGACGCGTTTGAGCGTGGCGGCCAGCCGGTCGGCCTCCGGGCCCGCGAGGTAGTCGTCGACCGTGCGGCCCCGGTGGTCGTCGGCCGCGCCGCCGAAGACGGTGGCGAAGCGCTGATTGGCCCGTACGACGGTGAAGTCCGTACCGAACAGCACGAAACCGAAAGGAGATTGGCCGAATATGGCCTGTGAGGCGGCGAGGTCCGTCTCAATTCTCCGCAATGCCCGGACGTCCACGACGATACAGAGCGCGGCCCGCTCGCCCTGTGCCGTCTCACTGGGCATCACATAGACCTCGGCGAGCCCGTGCGCACCACCCTCGCCCGGCATCCGGAAGGGGACGAGGCCCGTCCACTCCCTGCCGTCCAGAATCTCGCCGACCCGCCGGTGGCCGTCGGAGCGCAGCTCGACGGGCATGAAGGCCTCGACCGGGTCACGCCCGATCGCCTCGTTCGCGGCCATGCCGAAGAGGCCGGCGGCCCGGCGGCTCCACTGCTCGATCAGGCCGTCGGGGCCGATCGAGAAGGAGGCGACCCTGATGTAGTCGTAGATCGAGCCGGGCGGACTGCTCTGCCACACGACGTCGCCCGTTGTCCCAGGTATTTCGCTCACGCGACCGTCCCCTCCAGCTCACACACCGGACCGGTCCTGCCCGCAGTATTCAGCACTACGGCCGCGACCGACACGGCGTTCACGATCACAGCAAGGTCTCAGTCCCTTTCAGCCAGGTTCTGCCCGACCTCTGGTGATCGCTGTGCGTCCCTCCCCACTCCTAACCAGGGAGAGCGAGCTCGAACCACACCGTCTTGCCACTCTTTCCGCGACGAGTCCCCCAACGACGTGCGGAACAAGCCACGAGCTGTAGTCCCCGGCCACCCTCGTCGTCGGGTCCCGCCCTGCGTTCGGTGGGCGGGTCCGGAAGCGGATCGGAGACTTCCACCAGCAGTCCCGGGGCGAGGGGCGGTCGGTCGGCGAGCCGGAGGTCGGTGGAGAAGTCCCCGGTGAGCCCGCCCGATCCGTTGACGGCCCCCTTGACCGGTCCGTGGACCGAGGAGCCCGGGTGCGAGCGCTCCAGCCGTACGCCGATGGGACCGCAGGCGTACCGGAGGGAGTTGGTGACCAGCTCGCTGACCAGCAGAACGGCCAGATCCCCGACCGCCCTGTCCAGGCCCCAGCAGTCCAGGGCGTCCCGGACCGCGTGCCGGGCGCTGCGCACGGAACCCGGTTCGGCCGGGAAGGTCCACTCGGCGCAGTCGCCTTCGGTCTCGATCACGCCGATCACTTCCCAGGGCCGACCACGGGCGCACCCCATGGGCAAATGGGGACTAAACATCCCATACCCACCATTTATTACTTAGTACCGCACAGCTCCGCGTTTGGTGCGGACGGGCGTACGCGCTCCGCCCGCCACGGGACCCGGATCAGCGCAGCTCGCCCGCCGCCGCGAGGTCGTCGAAGAGGAGCTGGTCCACCGGGGGCACGAGAGGCCGGTCGGCGTAGGAGAACCACGCCACCTCCTCGATCTCGCTGCTCGCGGCCAGCACCCCGCGATAGTCGGCGTAGTAGCAGCTCATCCGTACGAGGGGGGCGCCGGGACCGTCATGGGCGTGCGCCTCGTACGTACCGGCGTGGACGACGGTCCGCGGGGCCAGGGCGACCGTCAGCTCCTCCTCGATCTCGCGCAGGAGGGTCTCCAGGTCGCTCTCGGCGCCCTCGCGCTTTCCGCCCGGGATGTAGAAGACGTCCTTGCCCTTGGGGCGGGCGCAGAGAATCCTGCCGTCCTCGATCCGCACCCAGGCCACCGTGTCGATCAGCACCGACGCCACCGCACCATCACTCCGCCCTCGCTCGCCGCGCCCGGGACGCTCGTACCGGACGGGCGGGACCCTACCGCCTGCGCGGCAGGGCCCCGGAACGCGGCAGCGGGCGGCCGGACGGCACCTCCCAGGCCCTCAGGAAGGCCTCCGGGGCCCGAGGAGGTCCCGGAAGGACGTCAGGGAGGCCCCGGGGGCTCCTGGAAGGACGCCAGGGAGTGCCCCGGGAGGTCCCAGGAGGCCCCGTCCCAGATGGGCGTCAGGAGAACCTCAGGACCGGCCGGCCTGGCCCACGCGCTCCACCCGGTAGACCTGGCGGTGCTTGCGGTCGTCGAGGCCGTCGGCGACCTTCTGCGCCTCGGCCTGTGTGGCGTATCTGCCGACGCGGTAGCGGTTGCCGCTGTCGTCCTGCCGTATCACCAGCCACGGGAGCACAGCGCCGCTGTCGCTCATCGTGTCGCTCCCCCGCATATGGCCCCTCTCTCCACGGGCGTGCACGTCTCTAAGGATCCCCAGGAAACCGCAGTGCGCATATGCCGGAGCGTACGCCTGACCTTCACTCAGCGCAGGCGTCTTTGCACAAAGAGATACACATCCGGCCATGACGGAGGGGGGCGCACCCGCTGGATGCGCCCCCCTCCACGGCACCATCGCCCCTGTTCCCCAGGCCGGTGCACGGCCCGAGGGGGCGTCAACTCATCTGACCGGCAGGTGATACGCGACCCGGTACCGGTCGGCGGGGACGACGACGTCGGCCGTCTCCACGGCGCGCCCCGAGGCGTAGTACGTACGCCCGATCACGATGACCACGTGGCCCGGCACACCGCCGAGCGCCAGCAGCTCCTCCGCGAGCCCCGGGCGCGCGCCGACCTCCTCGGCCACGTTGTCCACGACGATGTCGATCGCCGCCATCCGGTCGACCACCCCGCAGCCGCCCAGCGGACCCTCCTCGGGGAGCATCACCGGCGTACGCCCGGTGACAGAGAGGGGCTCCCAGGAGGTGGAGAGCATGATCGGCTCGCCCGCCTCCCGGAACACGTAATGCGTGCGCATGACCCGGTCGCCCGGCTCGATGCCGAGCCGCTCGGCGACCTCGGCACTGGCCCCCTCCTGCTCGCTGCGGGACTCCCAGGTCCCGCGCACCCCGTCGGCGGTCTGCTCCTGGCGGAACGGACTGGCCCCCTTCCCCGGCCGGTACCCGGAGCGGGCGATCATGCGGGGGACGGGGCGCTCGCGCACATATGTGCCGGAGCCGGAGCGGCCCTCGACCAGCCCCTCGGCCATCAGGACCTTGCGCGCCTCCAGGGCGACGGTGTCCGAGACCCCGTACTCCTCCCGGATGCGGGCCTGCGACGGCAGGCGGGTATGGGGCGACAGCGCGCCGTTCACGATCTTCTCCCGCAGATCGCTCGCCACGCGCAGATAGGCGGGCTGCTCACCGAAAGTCACAGGCCACTCCCAACAGGTTGACAGTCTGCAACAGCGTGACGACCGTGGGTTGCCCATAGCAAGCGTGGGCCAGAGTTTCACTCGATGTGATGACGCTACGACGGGTCACGCATGAATCGGCCGCAAGCGCCAGAGCGCTTCCCGGACATCCCCCACGCCGGGCCCGCTCCGAATCCGCCGAGGCTCCACCGAGAATCCACTCCGGATCCGACCCGAATCCGACCCCGATCCAACCCTGATCCGCCCCGCACCTCCCCCATCGACACGGTCGCGCAGATCCGCAACTCCCTTGCCCTTGACCGTTTTTGGTACAGACCAATACCTTCCTGTGCACAGCACGGCTCCCCATGTCCCTTCCGTACCGGATCACGCACAGGAACGAGCCCCATGCGCCGAAGAAACCTGTCCCGACTGACCATCGCCGGCGTCACCTTCGCCCTGCTGGCGGGTACCGCGCCGGCCGCCGTGGCCGGCGCGGACCACGGCCGGAGCAACGGCGGCGACCGCTCCAAGGGTCACCACCGCCCCGCGTACAAGAACATCGGCTACTTCACCCAATGGGGCGTCTACGGGCGCGACTTCCAGGTCAAGGACCTGGACACCAGCGGGACCGCGGCCAAGCTGACCCACATCAACTACGCCTTCGGCAACGTCAGCGCCGAGGGCACGTGCTTCACCGGGGACATCCCCGGCCAGGCCGACGCCTGGGCGGACTACGTCCGTCCGTTCGACGCGGCGGGATCGGTGGACGGCGTCGCCGACACCGACACCCAGCCGCTCGCGGGCAACTTCAACCAGCTGCGCGAGCTGAAGGCCAAGAACCCCGGCCTCAAGGTCATGATCTCGCTCGGCGGCTGGAGCTGGTCCACCCACTTCTCCGACTCGGTGCGCACCGCGGCCTCCCGCAAGGCGCTCGTCGCCTCCTGCATCGACCTGTACATCAAGGGCAACCTGCCGGTGAACGGGGCGCGCGGCGGCAAGGGCGCGGCGGCCGGGCTCTTCGACGGCATCGACGTCGACTGGGAGTGGCCCGGCTCGGCGGGCAACGAGGGCACCGTCTTCCGCCCGGAGGACAAGAAGAACTTCACCGCCCTGATCCACGAGTTCCGCGTCCAGCTCGACGCGTACGCCAAGAGCCAGGCCAAGGCCAAGGCCGAGAAGGGCAAGGGCAAGGGGCACGGCCACCACAAGCCGAAGCCCGAGCCGAAGCCCAAGCACTACGACCTGTCGGCGTACGTCCCCGCCAACCCGGCCGCGATCGACGCGGGCTTCGACGTGAAGCGCCTGATGAAGGACTTCGACTTCGTCAACCTCCAGGGCTACGACTACCACGTCTCGGGCGAGAAGAAGACGGCCCAGCAGTCGGCGCTGTACGCGAAGAACGACTTCAGCGTCGACCGGACCGTACGGGACTGGATCAAGCGCGGCGCCCCCAAGCACAAGCTCGTGGTGGGCATGCCGACGTACGGTCAGGGCTGGACCGGAGTGAGCGGCGGGGGCACGGGGATGGGCCGGCCGGCCAAGGCCCCGGCTCCGGCCACCTGGGCGGACGGCCACGAGGACTACAAGGTCCTCAAGAAGCTGGCGCAGTCGGGCGCGTACAAGGTCCACCGGGACACGAAGAACGGCCACGCCTGGCTCTTCGACGGGACCACGCTGTGGACGTACGACGACCCGCAGGTGCTGCGCGCCAAGACCACGTACATCCGGGACAAGGGCCTGGGCGGCGCGATGTTCTGGTCGCTGGACGGGGACACGGACGACGGTGAGCTGGTGACCGCCGTCGACCGCGGGCTCAACCGCCGGTAGACGCACGGGGGCCGGGGCGGCCGCGTGAAGCGACCGCCCCGGCTTCGTTCCTGGTGTTCAGTGGTTCACCGGTGCCGAGTGCTGTGGTCCGGTCAGAAGTGCAGACCCCAGCTGTTGATCCGGCCGGTGTCGTAGGTCCAGTTGTCCGTGACCCGGAGCTTCCAGGTGCCGTTGGCGGCGACGGAGGAGGCGTTGACCGTGTACGTGGTGACCACGTCGTCGTTGCTGCCGCCGGAGCCGAACGCCTTCAGGTTGTAGACCGTGCCGTTGGGAGCGACAAGGTCGATCTTCAGGTCACCGATGTAGGTGTGGGAGATGTTGACCGGCACCTTCAGCGCGGCCGGCGCGTTGCCGGTGATCCCGGTGACGGTGATCGGCGCCTCGACGGTGGAGTTGTCGTTGATCGGGTAGCCGGTGGTGTTCTCGAACTTCTGGCCCGGGTCCGGGTCCGGGTTGGTGCCGCCCGCGCCCACGTACAGGAGGCGGTTGGGTGAGCCGCTGCCCGGGTTGCCGACGACCCCGGGGGTGGCGGCCGCGACGAGACCGGCGGAGACCTGAGCGGGGGTCGAGCTCGGGTTCTCGGCGAGGTAGATGGCGGCCGCGCCGGCGACGTGCGGGCTGGCCATCGACGTGCCGGAGATGGTGTTCGTGGCGCTGTCGCTGGTGTTCCACGTCGAGGTGATCGAGGAACCGGGCGCGAAGATGTCGACGACCGCACCGTAGTTGGAGAAGCTGGAGCGGGCGTCGGTGTTGGTCGTCGAGCCCACCGTGATGGCCTCGGTGACACGCGCCGGGGACTTCGTGTTCGCGTTGGTCGACTCGTTGCCCGCCGCGACGGCGTAGGTGATGCCGGAGGCGATGGAGCGGCGGACGGCCGCGTCCAGGACGGAGTCCGCGCCGCCGCCGAGGCTCATGTTGGCGACGGCGGGCTTGACGGCGTTGGCCGTCACCCAGTCGATGCCCGCGACGACCTGCGCGGTGGTGCCCGAGCCCTGGTTGTTCAGCACCCGGACGCCGACGATCTTCGCCTTCTTGGCGACGCCGTAGGCGGTGCCCCCGACGGTGCCCGCCACGTGCGTGCCGTGGCCGTGGCCGTCCTGCGCCACGTTGTCGTTGTCGATGGCGTCGTAGCCGTTGAAGGCCCGGCCGCCGAAGTCGCTGTGGCTGATCCGCACCCCGGTGTCGATGACGTAGGCGGTGACGCCCTCGCCGGCCTTGTCCGGGTAGGTGTAGCGCTGGTCCAGCGGAAGGTTGCGCTGGTCGATCCGGTCCAGACCCCACGAGGGCGGGTTGGTCTGGGTGGCGGAGACCGTGAAGGTGCGGTTCTGCGAGACGGACTCGACGGCCGGGTCGGCGGCGAACTTCTTCGCCTGCGCGGCGGAGAGTTCGACCGCGTAGCCGTTGAGGGCCGAGCGGTAGGTCCGTTCGATGCTCGCGCCGTACTTCTTCGCGAGCGCCTTGCCCTGCGCGGAGTCGGACTTGGCGGCCGAATCCTTCAGGGTGACGATGTAGCTGTCGCTGATGGCGCCCGGGGCGCCCGCGTTCAGGATCACACCTTCGGGTGCGCGCTCCGTCGCGGTCGCCGGGAAGGCGCCGGCGGTGGCGAGTGCGACGGCTGCTGCGGTGGCTACGACGGTCGCCGCGGCAAGTCTTCGACGTGCATGGGGGGTGTGACGCATCACTGACATGTGAGGGGTCCTCCTCATAGGCGGTGCGCTGGTGGGGGGTGGTTCCGGAGCCGCGCGAGGCTCCCGGCAGGGGCATGACAAGTCGACGTCCGTACGCCACATTCTCTGCGCCGTCCGTGACCGGCACGCCGTGCTGTCAGCGAAAGATTGACGGATTCATGGCAAACCCACAAGGGCGCCTTGAGCCACGCCATACGCGCGCCATTCACCTGCCATATGCCTGGCACCGCCGCCACGACGGCCGCTTACCGCCGCTCCCGGGGCGGAACCCGGTCTGCCGTTTCCGCCCTGACCTGGTGCCCTCCGGTCCATCCAGGGCCCGTGGGGCCTGGATCTCGCACCGACCCCCGCTCCCAGCCCGAACGCGCTTTCTCAACAGACCAATTAACTCTGCTGTTACAGAGGGGTTCCGCCGACCGCCACCGCCGCGGCCTCCCCCGGCGAGGGCCGCACCCCGCCCGCCCCGCTCACGGACACGGCCCCGGCCGGGCCGACAGGTACGCCTCCAGCTCCGCGGCCCCCGACAGCAGCGCGCGCCCGCGCGCCGAGAGCCGGGAGCACCAGTCGCTCAGGGCCGCCTCCAGGGGTTCGACCCCTCCGGCCGCCCGGACCTGGGCGATCAGCGGGGCGATCTGCTCCAACAGGTAGCCGCCCCGCCGGAGTTGGTGGGCCAGCCGGGCGTCGCGTACGTCGGCCTCGTCGTAGACGCGGTACCCGGTCAGCGGGTCGCGGCGCGGGCGCACCAGCCCGGCCCGCTCCCACTTGCGCAGGGTGGCGGGCCGGATGCCGAGCCGGTCGGCCAGGGGGCCGATGAAGGTGCCGGCGGGGCTTCCGGCGGCCCGGGGCGCGGGCGCGGTCGCGGGGTCGGGGTCGGACCAGGGGCCGGTCACGGAATCGGTCGCGGGATCGGGCTCGGGATCGGGCCCGGGATCAGTCACGGAATCGACCCCGGACCCCGTCACGGGATCGGCCCCGGTCACGACCCCGGCCCCGGGATCGGCCCCCGCCCCCGCCTCCCTCACCGCGGGCCCCAGATCGCGCAGGGCGCTCTCCACCGCCCGCAGGGTCCGCCGGTCGTCCAGGAGCTGGGCATGGCTCTCGTCGATGAGACGGAACGCCTCGTCGGCCGCGCCCCGGTTCACGGCCCGCATGATGCCCGTCGCCGAACGGTGGCCGTGGCCGGGCACCAGGGCGAGGAACGTGCCCAGGGCGCGCGCGTGGAGCGGGGTGTAGGTGCGGTAGCCGCTCTCCGTGCGCTCGGCGGCCGGGAGGATGCCGGCCTCCTCGTAGTTCCGTACGGCCTGCGTGGACAGACCGTACGGGCGGGCCAGATCGACCGGCCGGAGCCGTACCCGTCTTTGAAGGTTTTCTCCCATCCCGACCCCACAACCCCAGCCACCACAGCGCTTCCAGCACAAAAGTTTCCACCGAAGATTCAACGATACCGTTGAATCCATGGCCACCGACATCGAGCACATCGCGCCCACCACCCACGCCGTCGAAGCCTCCGCCGTCATGAAGCTCCTCCCGGCCCGCCCCCGGCTGCTCGCCCTGGGCGAGCCCACCCACGGCGAGGACACCTTGCTGGAGGTACGCAACGAACTCTTCCGGCAACTCGTCGAGCAGGAGGGTTACCGGACGATCGCGATCGAGAGCGACTGCCTGGCGGGCCTGGTCGTGGACGCGTACGTCACCGGAGGCGGCGGCACCCTCGACGAGGCCATGGAGTACGGATTCAGCCACGGGTTCGGCGCGTCCGCCGCCAACCGTGAACTCGTGCGCTGGGCACGGCAGTACAACACCGGCCGCCCCGCCTCCGACCACCTCCGCTTCGCCGGTTTCGACGGCGGCCCCCTGGAGATCACGGGCGCCGCGAGCCCCCGGCAGCCGCTCACCGAACTCCACGACTACCTGGCCCCGCAGGTGGACCCGGACATGCTCCCCTGCACCCGGGAGGCGCTCGACCACCTCCTCGGCGCCGACGACCGCTGGAGGGAACCCGCCGCCATGATGGACCCCTCCCGGTCCTTCGGACGCTCGCCCGAGGCAGCACAACTCCGCCTGATCGCCGATGACTTGGCGTCGCTGCTGGACGAGCGGACCCCGCACCTGATCGCGGCGGCCGGACGGGAGGCGTGGGACCGGGCCCGCCTCCACGGCCGCACCGCCACCGGCCTGCTGCGCTACCACTCCTGGATGGCCGACACCTCGCCCGGCCGTATGACGCGGCTGCTCGGGGTGCGGGACCGGATGATGGCCGAGAACCTCCTCGCCCTCGCCGCGCGCGGTCCGGTCCTGGCTTTCGCCCACAACAGCCACCTCCAGCGGGAGATGAGTTCGATGCGGATGGGCGGTGAGCGGCTGGAGTGGTGGAGCGCCGGCTCGATCGTGAGCACCCACCTGGGCCGGGAGTACGCCTTCCTCGCCACGGCCCTCGGCACGATCCGCCACCACGGGGTGGGCGCCCCGCCGCCGGAGACCGTGGAGGGGCTCCTGTACGCGCTCCCCGAGGACCGCCGCCTGGTCGACACCCGCCGACTCGCCGCCGCGCTGGGCGACGCGCTCCCCTCTCCCCGCACCTCCCCATACTTCGGATACTTCGGCCTGGACCCGGCACACCTGGCCGGGACGGACGGCCTGGTCTTCGTCAAGGACCTCCGGCCCAGCTGAGGCCCGCACCCGAGAGGGGCCGGCGAGGGGCACAGGAGGTACGGGGAAGGGCAGGGGGGCCTGCTCCATCCGGTGGGCGCGTTCACGCCAAGTTCCGGGCGAGCGCGTGCCGTACCGCCTGTCCCTGCGGCCGCCTCCCTACCTTCGTACCGTGAGCCTCTCGCGTATCTCCGTCCTCGCACCCCTGGTCGCGGCCGCCCTGATCGCACCGCTGCCGCCCCTCCCCCACGCAGCCGCCGCCACCCCCGCACCGCCGCCCTCCGCCGTACCCGCCTGTGGCCGGACGGACGGTCCGGGCGCCCCCGGCTCCTCCTGGTCCCCGACGTCCACCCGCTTCGGGGAGGCGGAGGGCTACGACCCGTACGTGGGCAACGGCTATCTCGGCCACCGGGTCCCCGCCGCCGGCACCGGCTACGCGGCCACCGGCGAGGAGACGGGGTGGCCGCTGTACACCCCCCGCTACGACGGCGCGTTCGTCTCCGGCCTGTACGCCCGGGACAAGGCGGTCTCCGAGGGCCGCGAGGTGATCGCCGCGCTGCCGAGCTGGACGACGATCGAGGTGCAAGTCGGCAACGAGAAATTCGGCACGGACACACCCGCCGGCCGGGTCTCGCACTACCGGCAGACGGTCTTCCTCAGCTGCGGCCTCGTCCGCACCTCGCTCCGGTGGACGACCGCCGACGGCCGGGCCACGGACCTCGAGTACGACGTCCTGGCCGACCGGTCCGACGTCCACACCGGCGCCGTACGCCTGCGCATGACCCCGCGCTGGAGCGGTACGGCGACGGTCACCGGCCAGCTGGACGACCGGGGCGCACGCCGGATCACGCTGCGCGAGGACGGCACGTTCACAACGCTCGGCACCGGCGTGGAGGGGGCCGTGTCGCAGGCGATGCGGCGCGGTTCGGGGGTCGTGGAGACGCTGCACCCCGAGTCGCGTACGGCCCCGAAACCGACGCCGGTACGCGAGGGGAAGACGTACACCTTCGAGAAGTACGTGGGCGTCGACACCGCCCTGACCTCCGCCACCCCCGCCGAGGACGCCCGCGAGGCGGCGCACCGCGCGGCCCGGCGCGGCTGGGAGCGGATCTTCGCGGCGAACGAGACGGCCTGGCGCGAGGCCTGGTCCGCCGACGTCCTGGTCCCCGGCAGCCCGGAGCTCCAGCGCTGGCTGCGCTCGACCCAGTACGGGCTGCTGGCCAACACGCGGCGCGGCTCCTCCGACAGCATCGCCCCGGCCGGTCTGACCAGCGACAACTACGCGGGCATGGTGTTCTGGGACGCCGAGACCTGGATGTTCCCCGGGCTGCTCGCCACCCGCCCGGAGCTGGCGCGCTCGGTCGTCGAGTACCGCTACCGCACCCGGGACGCGGCCCGCGCGAACGCCGAGAAGCTGGGCCACCGGGGCCTGTTCTACCCGTGGACCAGCGCGAGCGAAGGCCGCCTGGACTCCGAGTGCCAGAGCTGGGACCCGCCGCACTGCCTGACCCAGAACCACCTCCAGGGCGATGTCGCGCTCGCCGTCTGGCAGTTCTACCTGGCCACCGGTGACCGCGACTGGCTGGCGGCGCGGGGGTGGCCGCTGCTCAAGGGCATCGCCGACTTCTGGCAGTCGCGCGCCACGGCCAACGCGGACGGCAGCTACTCCGTCAAGAACGTGGCCGGGCCCGACGAGTACAGCAACGGCGTGGACGACGGCGTCTTCACCAACGCGGTCGCCGCCATCGCGCTGCGCAACGCGACCCGCGCCGCCCACCTCCTCGGCCACCGCCCGCCGGCCGGCTGGAACCGGGTGGCGGACGGGCTCCGCATCCCCTACGACGCGGAGAAGAAGGTCTTCCTCCAGTACGCGGGGTACAACGGCTCCACGATCAAACAGGCGGACACGGTCCTGCTGATGTACCCCCTGGAGTGGCCGATGGAGCCCGGCGCGGCCGCCGCCACCCTCGACTACTACTCGGCCCGCACCGACCCGGACGGCCCCGCGATGACCGACTCGGTGCACGCGATCGACGCGGCGGCGATCGGGGAGCCCGGCTGCTCGACGTACACGTACCTCCAGCGCGCGGTGAGGCCGTACATGCGGGGCCCGTACGACCTGTTCTCCGAGGCGCGCGGCGAGAAGTCCGGCGCCGAGGACCCGCTGTCCGGCTTCCCGGCCGAGGACTTCCTCACGGGCAAGGGCGGCTTCCTCCAGGTCTTCACGCACGGCCTGACGGGCCTGCGCCTGCGCGAGGACGGCGTCCACCTCGACCCGCTGCTGCCGCCCCAGCTCCACGAGGGCGTCAAGCTGACGGGCCTGCGCTACCGGGACCGGACGTACGAGGTCGAGATCGGCGCCCGTACGAGCACGGTCCGCCTCACGTCGGGCGCGCCCTTCACCGTCCACACGGCCGACGGCCCGCACCGTCTCTCCTCGTCCCTCACGCTCCCCACCCGCCGCCCCGACCTGACCCCGACGGCCGACGCGGCGCGCTGCCGCCCGGTGACGGCGACCTCGGAGACCCCCGGCCTCTACGCGGAGGCGGCGGTGGACGGCAGCCCGGCGACGTCCTGGTCCCCGGACGGTGCGACGGGGACGCTGACGGTGGACCTGGGCCCCGACCCGCTGCGGATCACGGCGGTGACCCCGGAGTGGAGCGACATCGCCCCCGCCTCGCACACCGTGGAGACCTCCGTGGACGGCCGCTTCTGGCGCCCGTACCTGGCGGGCGACACGGCCCGCAAGGTCCGGGTGACGGTCCGCTCGGAGGACCCGGAGAAGCCGGCGGGGATCGCGGAGCTGAGGGTGGAGGCGGGGCGGTAGCGGCCGGGCACGGGCACGCACAGACGCGCAGGGCCACACGGCCAGCACTGAATGGCGCGGACTGAGGCGGACTCAGGGCTGAGGGCTGAGGACGGACTCGGACTTAGGGCTGACGCGGACTGACGCGGACGGGCCCGCGGTCATTCACCCCTGCTGGGGAGATGACCGCGGGCCCGTCCGCGTCCGGCGCCCTTCCACGACACCACGCCGGTCCGGCGCACCGGTCCGCCCAGGGCCGAAAGGGAACCGAGAGCAGACCGAGAGCGCATCACGAGCGACGCGGCGCACCGTATGGGGTGCAGGCGCCGAGTCCGAGGGAGAACCGTGATGCGGGAACGCAGACTGAACGTGGCCGTACTCATCGGCAGCACCCGCACCGGCCGCTTCGGCCCCGTACCCGCCCAGTGGATCGCCGCGGAGGCGGCCAAGCGCGACGACTTCGACGTCGACGTGCTCGACCTGGCTCAGGTGTGGCTGCCCGACGTGCTGCCGGAGAGCCTCGACGGCCCGCTGCCGCAGGCCGTGACCGACCTCGCCCCCTGGCTGGCCGGGGCGGACGCGTTCGTGATCGTCACGCCCGAGTACAACCACAGCTTCCCCGCCTCGCTGAAGAACGCCATCGACTGGTACGTCGACGAGTGGAAGGCGAAGCCGGTCGCCTTCGTCTCCTACGGCGGCATCGCCGGCGGGCTGCGCGCGGTGGCCGACCTGCGCGGGATCTTCCCCGGGCTGCACAGCGTCACCGTCCGGGACTCCGTCTGCTTCCCCAACCACCAGGAGCGCTTCGACGCCGAGGGCCGGCCCGCGGACCCCGAGGGCTGTGCGACGGCGGCCAGGACCATGTTCGACCAACTCGCCTGGTGGGGCCACGTCCTGCGCGACGCCCGCACCCGGCGGCCGTATCCGGGCTAGGACGTGTCCTGGGCCGTGCACGTTCGCGACCACGCCTGATCCCGTACCAGGCCCGAGAGAGGAAAGTCATGTCATCGAACGCCCCCGAGGCCCCGGTCCGGAAGGCCGGGACACGGGAGTGGGTGGGACTCGCGACACTGGCCCTGCCCACCCTGCTGATATCCCTCGACCAGAGCGTGCTGTACCTGGCCCTGCCCCACCTCGCCGAGGGGCTGAACCCGACCGGCACCCAGACGCTGTGGATCATGGACATCTACGGCTTCCTGATCGCCGGCTTCCTCATCACCATGGGCACACTGGGCGACCGGATCGGCCGCCGCAAGCTGCTGCTGATCGGCGCCACGGCCGTCGGCATCGCCTCGGTCGCGGCGGCCTACTCCACCAGCGCGGAAGCCCTGATCGTCACCCGTGCCCTGCTCGGCATCGCCGCCGCCACGCTGATGCCGTCCACCCTCGCCCTCATCAGCAACATGTTCCAGGACCCCTACCAGCGCGGCCGCGCCATCGCGGTGTGGGCCAGCTGCTTCATGGGCGGCACCGCGCTCGGGCCGGTCGTCGGCGGCGCGATGCTCGAACACTTCTGGTGGGGCTCGGTGTTCCTCATCGGCGTGCCCGTCATGGTGGTGCTGCTGATCGTCGCCCCCTTCGTACTGCCGGAGTACAAGAACCCGAATGCCGGCAGGATCGACCTGTTCAGTGTCCTGTTGTCGCTGGTGGCGATCCTGACGGTCGTCTACGGCCTGAAGGAGCTCGCGCGTTACGGCTTCGAGCCGGTGCCGGCGCTCTCGATCGTCGTCGGCCTGGCCGTCGGCGCGGTGTTCGTCTCGCGGCAGGGCAAGCTCGCCGATCCGCTGCTGGACCTGAAGCTCTTCAAGATCGGCGCGTTCACCGCCGCGCTGCTGATCCTCATGGTCTCCATGCTCGGCACCGGGGGCGGCTACCTCTTCATCACCGGGTTCGTCCAGATGGTGGAGGGCTATTCGCCGATGGAGGCGGGCCTGTGGATGGTGCCCGCGGCCATCGCGTCGATCGTCGCCGCGCAGCTGGCACCGATCCTCGCCAAGCGGTACCCGCTCAGCACCGTCATCGGGGTGAGCCTGCTGATCGGCATGACCGGGTACGTGCTCCTCGTCTTCGTCGGCCCGGTCGGCGGGATGCCGCTGCTGATCACCGGCTTCGTGATCACCTTCATCGGCGTCGGCACCTTCGGGGCGCTCGGCACCAACCTGGTCGTCGGGTCCGTCCCGCCGGAGCGGGGCGGTTCCGCGGCGGCCCTCTCCTCCATCAGCGGTGACCTGGGCACCGCCCTCGGCATCGCCACGCTCGGCAGCCTGGGCACCGCCGTCTACCGCACCACGCTCACCGTGCCCGACGGCACACCGTCCGCCGCCGCCGGCTCCGCCGAGGCAAGCATGGAGGGCGCGCTCACAGCCGCCCGCACCCTGCCGTCCGAGGCTGCCGACAGCCTGCTGGCCGCCGCGTCGGAGGCGTACGCCGGCGGGCTCAACGCGATCGGCGTCGCCTGCGCCGTCGTCACCGCGCTCAGCGCGACCTTCGCGTTCACCCTGCTGCGCAAAAGCCGCGGGGCCGTCCCGTCCGGCGACGCTCCGGAGAAGCCGGAGAAGCTGAAGGAGTCGAAAGAGCCGGAGGCTCCGGAGGAGCCGGAGGAGAAGGCCGAGGGCTCACTCACGGCCACGTGACTCCTTCGACGGGATCGGGAAGCCGAGGGAGGACGTCGGCTCAGGGCCTGTCGGTCCGGGCCGGCGTCCTGCCGTACCTCCCGTACCTCCCGTACCTCCCGTACCTCTCATTCGTCGCGGGCCATCGTCCTCCCGTACCTTCCATACCTCCCGTTCGTCGCGGGCTCGTGCCCCGCCCCCTCCATGGCCCACCCGCGCGCACTGCTCCCGGTCCGGTCCCGGTCCCGGTCGCCCGCCGGACCGGTATCGTCCTGTCTCTGCCCGCCGCGCCGGGTTAGCGTGATCACATGCATTTCGGGGTTCTCGGTTCGTTAGGGGTGTGGACGGGGGACGGACGACCGGTCCGGATCCCGGAGCTCAAAGTCCGCGCTCTGCTGGCCAGCCTCCTGGCCCACCGGGGACGACCGGTCTCCGCGGACAGGCTGATCGACGACCTGTGGTCCACCAGGCCGCCCAACAATCCGCCCGGCGTGCTGCAGAACAAGGTGTGGCAGCTGCGGCGGGCGCTCGAGGACGCCGAGCCGGGCGGCCGGGACCTCGTGGTGTCCCTCTCACCCGGATACCAGCTGCGGGCCGGATCCGACGCGGTGGACGCGGACCGGTTCCACGACCTGGTGACACGGGCGCGGGCGACCGACGACTTCCGGATACGCGCCGCCCTGCTGGCGGACGCGCTGGCCTTGTGGCGGGGGCCCGCCTTCGCCGACTTCGCCGACGAGGAGTTCACCCGAGCCGCACGGGACCGGCTGGAGGAGCAGCGGCTGACCGCGCTGGAGGAGCAGGCCGAGGCGCGGCTGAACCTCGGCGAACACGCGCTGGTGGCCGACGAACTGGGTGACGTGGTCGACCTGCATCCCCTGAGGGAACGGCTGCGCGCCGCCCATGTCCGCGCGCTCTACCGTGCGGGCCGGCAGGGTGCCGCCCTCAGCAGCTACGCCGACCTGCGTAAACGCCTGGCCGAGACCCTGGGCCTGGACCCCGGCCCCGAACTGGCGGCCCTGCACCAGGCGATCCTCACCCAGGACGCGTCGCTGACCGCCGCCCCCACGCCGGAGACGGCCGCGCCCCGCCCGCCGACGAACGTGCCGACCTCCCTCACCGGCCTGATCGGCAGGGCCGAGGCGCTCAGCGAACTCCGGGAGCTGCTGGCCACGAACAGGCTGGTCACGCTCATCGGTCCGGGCGGGGTGGGCAAGACGCGGCTGGCGCTGTCGGCTGCCGCGCAGGTCGGCGCCGAGTTCCCCGGCGGCGTACGGCTGGTCGAGTACGGTGCGCTCGACCCGTCCCCGTCGGGAGCCGACCAGGAGAAGGGGGCCGACCGGGGAAAGGGCACCGACCGGGGGAAGGGCACCGCCGCCGCGCAGGTCGCGGTGGACGAGCTGCTCGGGTCGGTCCTCCGGGTCCGGGACGACACGGCTCCGGGACCGGGATCCGGAGGCGCGCCGCCCTCGATGACCAGCCGTGTCGCCCAGGCGCTGGGTGAGCGGCCGGCCCTGCTGGTGTTCGACAACTGCGAGCATGTGGTCGGCCCGGTCGCCGAGCTGGCCGACCAACTGCTCAAGGCTGCCCCCGAGTTGAGGATCCTGGCCACCAGCCAGGTCCCGCTGGGCATCACCGGCGAGTACCTCCAGGAGGTGCCGCCGCTGCGCGGCCCCGGGCCCACGACGGAGCTCGACCCCGTCTCCGTACGCCGGTACAGCGCGGTGGAGCTGTTCGTGGCACGGGCGACCGCGGCGGCACCGAACTTCGTACTCGACGCGACCAACGCCGAGGCGGTCGTCGCGATCTGCCGGCGCCTCGACGGTATTCCGCTCGCCCTGGAGATGGCCGCCACCCGGGTGCGGGCCCTGGGGGTGCGTGAGCTGGCGGCGCGCCTCGACGACCGGTTCCGCCTGCTCGCGGTGGGCGCGCGCAGCGCCCCGGCCCGGCAGCGCACCCTGAGGGCCATGATCGACTGGAGCTGGGGGCTGCTCGGGGACCAGGAGCGGGTGGTGCTCGGGCGCCTGGCCGTGCACGCGGACGGCTGCACCCTCGACGCCGCCGAGGAGATCTGCGCGGCGGACGACCTGGACCGTACGGAGGTGCTCGGCGTCGTCGCCCGGCTGGTGGACTGGTCGCTGGTGGTCATGACCGACGGCGCGGACGGGCCCCGGTACCAGCTGCTCGAATCGGTCACCGCCTACTGCGTCGAACGCCTCCTGGAGAAGGGCGAGTCCGACGATCTCCGGCGCAGGCACTGCGACTACTACACCGGTCTCGCCGAGCGCGCCGAGCCGCACCTGCGGGGCCACGGCCAACGGCAGTGGCTGCACCGCCTGGACGCCGAAACCGCGAATCTGCGGACCGCGTTCGACCACGCGGCGCAGCTCGGTGACGCCGACCGCGCGCTGCGCCTCGCCAACGCCCTCAGCTGGTACTGGTACCTGCGCGGCCGGAGCAACGAGGCGAAGCGGTCCCTGACCGTGGCGCTGTCGCTCGGCGGGACGGCGCCCGCCGCGGTGGCCAAGGCCACGGCCCTGCTGGGCGGCTTCAAGCTGGTGCTCGGCGGCATCGCCGACCCGGTGGCGGAGTACCGCACCGCGCTGCAGCCGTACGAGGAGCTGGACGATCCGGGCGGGCGGGCTCGGGCCCAGTGGTTCCTCGGGTCCAGCCTCTACGGGATCGGCGACCTGGGGCCGGGCGAGGAGCTGGTCCACCGGGCGCTGGCCACCTTCCGCTCGCTCGGCGACCGCTGGGGGATGGCGGCGGCCCTGGGCAGCCGGACCTTCCACGCCCATCAGCGGGGGGACCTCAACGCGTTGCGGCGGGACGGCGAGCAGAGCCTGGCGCTCTTCCGTGAGCTGGGCGACCAGTGGGGGCAGCTCCAGACCTCGGTACCGCTAGGGACGCTGGCCGAGACCGTGGGCGACTACCCGCGTGCCGCGCGGCTGTACCGGGAGGGGCTGCGGATGGCGGAGGACCTGGGGCTCTGGCCCCAGGCCTCGTTCCAGCTCTCAGGTCTCGGCCGGGTCGCGCTGCTGAGCGGGGACCTTCCTCGGGCCGAGGAGTTCCACGAGCGCGCCGCACGGCTCGCCGCCGGGCAGTCGGACAGCTTCGGGGAGCAGTACGCCGAGATCGGGCTCGCCCTCGGGGCGCGCCGGGCGGGTGATCCGGACGCGGCCGAGCGGCATCTGGTCCGAGTGCTCGACCTGCACCGCCAGATGGGTTACGAGCCGGCCAGGCCCTCGGTGATCCTGGTCGAGCTGGGGTTCGTCGCGGAGGGCCGGGGCGACGCGTCGGCCGCTCTGGCACTGCAACTGGACGCCCATGCGGCCGCCTGCGACACCGGCAACCCGCGGGCGGTCGCGCTGGCCCTGGAGGGCCTGGCCGGGGCGCGGTCACTGGCCGGGCACTTCGAGCACGCCGCCCGCCTGCTGGGGGCGGCCACCGCGGCCAGGGAGTCGGTCCGGGCACCGCTACGGGGCGGCGAACGCTTCGACGTGGACCGCATCGGCGCCCAGGTCAGGGCCGCGCTGGGCGAGGCCCGGTACGCCGCGGAGTTCGCGCACGGCGGCGTACTGGCACCGGAGGAGCACCTGAGGGACCCGCTGCCCTGATCGCGGCGGGGGCGAGGGGCTCCACGTCGCGGGGCTCCGTCTCGGGTTCTGCCGAGGGCCTCCACGTCCCCGGTCTCCCTCTCGGGTTCTGCCGGGGGCCTCCGCGCCCCCAGCCTCCGACTCGGGTTCTGCCGGGGGCCTCCGCGCCCCGGTCTCCCTCTCGGGTTCTGCCGGGGGCCTCCGCGCCTCCGGCCTCCGTCTCGGGGGCTTCGCCCCCGGGTGCTCCGTCCGGGGTGCTCCGTCCCCGGATCGGCGGGGAGGCCCGCCCCCTCACTCAATCTCCGGACGTCCGCCCCCGGCCCGGCGTCTGCGCCTCCCCCGCGGCCTGGGCCTCGGCCTTCGCGTCGCTCACCGCGACAGCGGCCTGCTTCGCGGCCTCGTCGGCGGCCGCGACGGCATCCAGCGCGAGCGTCGGGTCCGTCTCCAGCTCGGGGGTCGCGCCCTCGGCCGTCGTACCGTCGCCGCCTGCTTCCGTACGTTCCTGAGGCTGCCCGGATACGGGAGAACCCGCCGTCGCCTGGTCACCGAACGCACTGGTCACCGTACGAACGGCCTCGGTCAGCTCGCCCGGGATCACCCAGAACGTGTTGTTCTCGCTCTGCGCCAGATGCGGGAGCGTCTCCAGGTACTTGTAGGCCAGGACCTTCGGGTCGGCGTTGTTGCGGTGAACGGCCTGGAAGACGAGCTCCACGGCCTTCGACTCGCCGTCCGCCCGCAGGATCATGGCCTGCTGCGTGCCCTGTGCCTCCAGGATGTCCTTCTGCTTCGTACCCTCCGCGGTGAGGATCTTGGCCTGCCGCTCCCCTTCGGCGTGCAGGATCGCCGCGCGCTTGTCACGCTCGGCCCGCATCTGCTTCTCCATCGCCTCCTTGATGGTGTGCGGCGGGTCGATGGCCTTGATCTCGACGCGGTTGACCCGGATGCCCCACTTGCCGGTCGCGTCGTCCAGGACGGCACGGAGCCTGGCGTTGATCTCCTCACGCGAGGTGAGCGTCCCCTCCAGGTCCATGGAGCCGATGACGTTACGCAGTGTGGTCACCGTGAGCTGGTCGATCGCCTGTAGGTAGTCGGCGACCTCGTAGGCCGCAGCCCGCGGGTCGGTGATCTGGTAATAGAGCACCGTGTCGATGTTCACCACGAGGTTGTCCTCGGTGATCACCGGTTTGGGGTCGGACGAGTACACCTGCTCACGTACGTCGAGCTTGGTGTTGATCCGGTCCGCCACCGGCACGACGAAATTCAGGCCGGGCTCGAGCGTCCGTCGGTACCGGCCGAACCGCTCGATGTTGTATCGGCGGGCCTGCGGAACGACCCGTACGGTCGCGGCCACCAGAAAGACAACGACGATCGCCGCCACAAGAATCGGGATGACAACCGGATCCATGCGTCCTCCCTCTACGTGTTCAGACGTTCACGGAAGAAGCTCACGCGGGTACACGACAGCTGTGGCTCCCTCGATCTCCATGACGTCCACCAGCGATCCCACCGGGATCACATGGCTCTCGTCGAGAGCGCGGGCGGACCATTCCTCACCGGAGAGCTTGACCAGGCCGTGCGTCGCGGTGACCTCCTGGACGACTTCGGCCCGCTTGCCGATCAGTGCGTCGCTGCCCTCGCGGGAGACAGGAGTGCGGGCCATGGCCCGCAGGGCGACAGGGCGCACGATGACGAGACCCGCTGCCGCCGCCAGGGCGAGCGCCACCAGCTGCCCGAGAAGGCCGATGCCCACACCGGCCACCACGGCGGCGACCAGCGCGGCGCCGGCCAGCAGCCCGAAGACCAACGTCAGCGTGAAGAACTCCGCGGCGCCGAGCGCCGCGGCTGCGAGCAACCACGCGAACCACGGCATCGAATCAGCCTCCCCAAGGGAACCTCTACATCAAACGTACCCTCCCGACGCCGGACAGAACCGCCCGTCCCGCCCGATCTGCGACTCGGTGCCCGGAGAGACGGCGCGCATGGGTCTCGGCCACGGCGAGGAACAGGCGATGAACGGCGGAGAGCTGCGGAGAACGGAAGAGGCAACGGGCAACGCCGCAGAACCCCGATTCCTGAGGCACGCCTCGTGCCAAACTCACTCTCGGATGCGAAGCGAAACGGCTCCGTCACGGCGGGTGTTCGCCGTCGGTCTTCGTGTCGGCCGGTGCACGTCGTCGAAAGTTCCCGTGCGGGTGCAGGGCTCGCACGGTCACTGTCCGAGGAGAGGTCAACAGTGAGCGCAGCTTTACGTTTTGGCCCGGAACTTCGCCGTTTACGACAGGAAGCGGGACTCACCCTGACCGAGTTCTCCGCAGCACTCAACTACGACAAGGGGCACCTGAGCAAGGTCGAGCGCGGGGAGCGTTCCGCCTCCCCCGAGCTGGCCATGCGGTGCGACGCCTTTCTCGGCGCCGACGGCGAGCTGCAGCGCCTGGTCGTCCGCCCCGACACCGACTCGGCCGCCACCCCCGCCAACCCCGGCCCCTGGCTCGTCGGGCGCCGGGCGGTTCTCACGGCAGGCACGGGGACACTGATCGACCTCGGCCTGAAACGCGGCGGGCAAGCGCCCGCTGCCACCGGCCCCCTCCTTCCCTCCTTCCGTGCGCAGTTCGACCAGCTACGCATGCTCGGCCAGTCCACCGCACCAAAGGTGCTGCTCCCCCTGCTGAAGACGCAGACGCGCACCATCGCCAGGCTGGCCACCGACACCCCGTCCGCCACTCGGGCCCCCGCTCTCCTGCTCGCCTCCCGGTTCGCGGAGTTCACCGGCTGGATGGCTCAGGAGGCCGGAGACAACGACTCGGCGCTCGGCTGGACCGGTGAGGCCGCCGAACTGGCGCGCGCCGGAGGTGATCCGTACCTCGGTTCCTACGCGCTCGTGCGACGCGCCCTGGTCACGCTCTACGCCGGGGACGCATCAGGCACCGTCGCCCTGGCCCGGCGGGCCCAGAGCGACGGACTCCCGCCGCGCATCCGAGGACTTGCCGCCCAGCACGAGGCGCAGGGGCACGCGCTCGTCGGTGACGAGCGCGACTGCCTCCGCAGCCTCGACAGGGCCCGGGAACTCCTGGCCGGCGACGACGCGCGTAGCGGCGCCGAGCCCCTGCTCGGCAGCACTCACGTGGACGATCCGGCGGCGATGGCGACCGGCTGGTGCCTGTACGACCTCGGTCACCCCAAGGCAGCCGCCGAGGTCCTGGATCTTGAGTGCCGTCGCCTCCCGCCGCATGCGCTGCGTACCCGCGCCCGGTACGGCTTCCGCAGGTCGTTGGCCCACGCCGCGTCCGGCGAGGTCGAACACGCGTGCACCATCGCCGGTGAGCTTCTGGGGGTGATGCCGGCCGTGCCCTCGGCGACGGTGAACAGCGACGTCCGGCGCCTGGCGCGAGAACTCTCCCGGTTCCGGAGCAGCCGGGCCGTACGCGATCTGCAACCGGCGCTGGCCCGGGTACTCGCCCCCGCGCACAGCTGACACCGGCCCCACAACGGCACCGGCTCGAGCCATCCGGATCGCCGGACCACACGGTCCCTGCGATCCTCCGGACCCCACCGTCCAGGGCGGGTCCCTCTGATCCCCGCCCGACCCGTCGCACAGCCCCTCCGGCTTCTCGGGCTGCCCGCGACCGGTGACACGCCGAGCTGTGCACCTTCCTACGCCCTCCCGTGGACGCGTCATGCCGTCACTCGGTAGGGACTTCACGGCCCGAGCGGGCCGCGGCCTTCTGGCCGGTGCCCGCTCACCGCCGCCCTCCGTATTCCTCTCCCGAAGGGAACTTTCATGCACGACATCTTCGTCAACTACCGCACAGGCGACGAGGAAACCGCAGCGACCATGATCGACCGGGAACTGGCCCGGCGGTTCGGTCGCGAGCGGGTCTTCCTCGACAGCAACTCGATCCAACCCGGTCACCGCTTCCCGGCGGAGCTGGTCAAGGGGGTGGAGGAGTGCGAGGCGCTCCTCGCCGTGATCGGCCCGCGCTGGGCGGAGGTGCGGGGGGCCGACGGCCGCCCCGCCCTCGCATCCGAGCAGGACTGGACCCGTCGCGAGATCCGGACCGCGCTCGACCGCGGGATCCTGGTGATCCCCGTACTCGTCGGGAAGGCCCCGCGGATCGACCCCGCCGTCCTCCCGGAGGACCTGCGGGAGCTGGCGGACTGCCAGTACAGGCGGTTCGACCACCGCAACGCCGGATCGGATCTGACGGCACTCGGCGACGCCCTCGCCAGGCTGTTACCCGAACTGGGCGCGGAGGACCGTGACACCCGAGCGGCGCGGGAGCGGGCGGAGGCGAAGTCCCGCAAGAAGTCGTCCCAGGACTCCGGGCACACCAGGATGCGGGCCCGCGACGTCGAGCAGCGCGTGCGGGGCGGCATCGGGAACCTCAACGGAGACCTCGGCACCTTCGTCAACGAGCCGCAGGGGCCCGTGAACACAGGAAAGGGGCCCCAGTACAACGCGCCTCACTTCCAGGGTGACAACACCGGGGTCCAGTTCACCGCGGGCGACAACAGCGGTACGGTCCACCAGCGCTTCGAGCGCGAGCGCCGGCGCTCGGACGACGAACGATGACCGAACAGGAACGTGTCACCGTCAACGAGCCGCGTGGCCCGGTGAACAACGGGTCGGGGCCGCAGAACGTCTTCTACGGCGCCGGCCCGGACTGGATGGCCCGTAAAGGTGTCGTGTCGCTCCGGATCATCCGGGAGGACCGGGAGCGCCTGGCCGACCGGTTCGTTTCGCCGCCCGGATTCCGCGTCGCCGCCGACCGTCTGGAGAAACCCGGATCGGTGGTGCTGCTGGAGGCCCGGCCCGGCAGCGGCCGCCGCGCGGCGGCGATCATGCTGCTGCATCAGCTCGGTGAGGACGGGGGCGCCGAAGAGGAGGGGGCCCGGTTCGAGGAGCTTCCCGTCCTGGACAAGGACGACGGCGGCCCCTTCGCCCCCGGTGAGGGGGACCGCTTCCTCCTCGACCTCTCCGGGATCGTCGACGAGGAGGCGTACGCCAAGGCCCAGCACCGCCTGGCCCTGTGCCGGTCACAGGTCCAGGCGGCGGGGGCCCACATGGTCGCCGTCCTGCCCTCGGACATGCACCACGCCCACATGCCGGACCTCGAACCGCACACGGTGACGCTGGGGCGCCCCCGGGGCGTGGCCGTCGTCACCCGGTACCTCCGCATGGACCGGATGCCCTTCCGCCCCGCGGACCTGCGCAGCGCCGGCCTCCAGCGCCTGTGCGACCGCTCCCCCATGCGGGAACTGGCGCGGCTGGCAGGGCTGGTAGGGGCCGCTCGCGCCGGCGGCCGGTTCGGCTCCGACTTCGCGGGGTGGCTCGACCAGGCGATGCACGCGGTGACCGACCGGGCCGAGGAGGTGGGCCGGCAGGTGGGCGCGGCCGCCACCACACCTGAGCGGGCCCTGCTGCTCGCGACGGCGGTGTTCGAGGAGACCGACGCCGACACCGTCTACGAGGCGTGGCACGGCTTGATGAGGACGGTGGGGCACGAGGAAGAGGCGACGACCGAGCTCGCGCGGAAGGATTTCGGAGAGCGACTGGCGGCGCTCGGGATCGAGCGGGACCCGGACGGACGGCTCCGCTTCGAGCGGCTGGCCTACGCCGACGCGGTACGGACGTACTTCTGGGCCAACTTCCCCGGCACACGCGACGACCTCAGGGACTGGATCGGCCATGCCGCCGGGCTCGGCGGCCTGACCACCGACGACCGGGTGAACGTCGTCGTCCGCTTCGGCGAACGGTCACTGGCCGTCGGGCGGCCCGACCATCTCTTCGACCTCGTGGTCCGCTGGGCGGACAGCGCGAACGGGGCATCCTGCGACCCACGAGCGCTGGCGGCCCTCGAACTCGGTTTCAGCCACGAGAGGTTGGGGGCGTGGTTCCGCAGGCGGACGTACGACTGCGTGAGGTCCGGCCCCTTGTCCGACGGTCTGGTCCGCGTCCTGACCGCCGCCTGCTTCCAGAGCCTCGGCGCGACCCACCCGGATCAGGCGCTGGTACGACTCCACTATCTCGCCGTACGGGAGGGGGAGGCGGCGAGCAAGGCCCGGGAGGCACTTCTCGACCTGGCCGGCCGTGACCGTCGGCTCTACCGGCTGCTGATCGACCGCCTGCGGCACCGGATCCGTCGGGATACGCATGGGGCGGAGCCTCATCTGCGGCTGCTCGAAGAGCTGTTGAGGAGCGACCGGGCGCCGGAGCCGCCGCCGTGGCCGGACCTGTTCCTGGGCTGGGAGACGGTCTTCTCCCAGCCGCCGACGGAACGCTGGAACCCGCTGGTGAGCAGCTGGCTGAACGCCGTGGCGGGTGACAGCACGCGGGAGCTGGCGCTGGGCGTGATGGTCGGGGCGGCGCACGGCGGCCCGACCGCTCTGCACCGCCTCTACGTCATCGCCGGCGCCTGGGCGGGCACCGCACGCCGTTCCTCCCGGGCGGCCGTCGCCGCCCTGTTCTGGCACCACATCGACCAAGCGCAGTACACCCGCACGGGAGACACCGAACGTGCGGGCGCCGGACCACGGACCACGGAAGAGGCACGATGAGACACCGCCTTCCCAGCCTGCTGTTCGTCGCTGTCTGCGGCCTCACACCGGCTGTGCTCGGGAACGTCCTGCACTGGTCGGCGTGGCTGTGGGGCTTCATGTCCATGGTCACGGTCTCGGGCTCCCTGCTGCTCGTGATGACGGTCCTCAGCGGTGGCCGGGCGCCGGCCGATCCGTACGAGCCGGAGGAACCCGAGCCGCCCGCCGCCCCGGCGCAGCCCCCGTACCAGGAGACACGGGTGGTCGACGCGGCGCTGCCGAGCGCGACGGACGGTTACGACTTCCTCTTCTCCGCCACCGTGTGGTGGTGGCCGGCCCCCGGCCATGACGACCCGTTCGACGGTGCCTCCCCGGCGCTCGCCATCTCCTCGGTCGTCAGCCGGGCCCTGGAGATCGTCCGCCACGAGGAGCCCGGCCGGGCGAACTTCGCGCGGTACCTCCTGGAGGGGGAGCTGGGTGTCCCGCTCCCCGACCGCAGCGGACGGGTGAAGGCCCAGGCGGCCGATGTGACGCTCACCCTCGCCCCGGCCGACCGCGAACGCCTGCGGAAGTTGAACGACCTGCGCAAGGACGAGGAGATCTGGGAGTACGAGCGGCAGCACGAGCGCAACAAGCGGCACTACCTCGGTGACGACGTGCTCAAGAGCCCAGGCAGCGCGGTGGTGTGGTGGCTGGCCCGTCACGAGGACGAGATCGAGAAGGCCGTCGACATGATCGGCCCGCTCGCCCAGATCGCCTCGGCGGCCAACGACGAGGAGGTGCCCGAACTCTTCCGCCACCTGCTCGTCCCACCCGTGGACGCGCGGAGCGAAGCCACCGTCGGCGGCGGCCCTCTGTGGGACGGACACGGCCGGGGAGGAGGGCTGTTCGAGCACGAGGAGGAAGTGACGGTTCCGGACCGGCTGCACCTGCTGCTGACGGCGATGGACCTGAAGCCGGACATGGACGAGTACACGGTCCTCGTACTCCGTGTGGCGCGGAGCCTGGAGGCCACCGGGCTGGACGAGGCCGCCGAGGAGATCAGGCGGGCCCTGCTCCCGGAGCCGGACGAGGGCGGGGACGAGGGGACGGAGGACGGCCCTCCGGACGAGGAGGGCGACGCGGGGCCCTGGTCGCCGCGCTCCCCGGCCCCCGAGGGACCGCCGTCCAGCGACTCGGCCACGTTCGCACCTGAGGCGGGGGAAGGCGGCGCGGGCGAGCGGAGCCAAGGCCCGTACGAGACGAACGAGGGCACCACGGCACCGCCGAACCACTGGTGGGACCCCTCGCAGAACCCACCCCGCCCCACCGCACCCCGCCCACGCGTCGAGACCGAGCACGAGCACGAGCACGACGGGAACGGGAGCTGATCCGGTAGGCGTTCCGTACTCCGGGGGCCCCTGCGGCCTCAACAGGACGCGGCGTGATCTCGCGGTCACGCCGCTGTCCGGCGTCTTGGTACGGAGCCGACCGAGCCCCCGCCCTCCCCGCTGATCGTGTGGGTCACCCGCGTCGGACACCGCTCCACGGCACCTGAATCCAGGCGGACGCGCTGTTCGCCTCTCCCGGCGACGCCGCGCACCGGCGCGAACATACCTAAGGTGTGGCTGGTTCGGGCCGTTACAACGCACGGTGATCTGCCGTTCACTTCTCGGAGGTGACACGGCGGACGAGAGGCGTTCACGGTGCGGCGAACTCTGCGATACCTGCTCTTCGTGGCCGGCACCGCTATCTCGATCTTCGCGGTGACCGCCGTACACGGCTTCCCTCGAGTGCCGTTGGCCGCCGCCCTGTACGCCGACGCCGTCATCGGCCTGTGCTGGCTCGTCGCCGCAGTCCTTCTCCTTCGTCGTCCGCCCCCGGACTCACCTGGCGGCGACGCGTCCGGCCCCGGGCATCATCGCGCCGTACGCTTCTCCACCGACCGTGAGCCCCTCGCCCGGTCCCACTGGGGCAGTCGCTACCGCCTCTGATCCGGCCGAACTCCCCGTATGCGGGGCCTCGTCCGGCCGTTCTCTGCGAGCATGGCCCGCGACCCGCGACCCCTTGCCGAGGAGCGCATCGTGACCCAGGTGACCAGGACTCAGGTGAGTTCGGCCGTCATGACCCATCCCGTCCGCCTCGTTCAGGCACAGGACCTGGCGAGCCGGCTGGGGCTCAACGGCCTGGCGCTCGACCCCGATCCGCAGGGCCCGCCCTCCGCCCTGCGCACCGCTCTGGTCGCCTGGTCGGCAGTGGCCCCTGGTACGAGTCACCACCTCGTCGTCCAGGACGACGTCGAAGGCCCCGCCGAGCTTCTGGAGATCGTCGGCGAGGCCGCTTCCCGGTTCCCTGACGAGGCGCTGGTCTTCTACACCAACTGGCACGCCCGCAACGGTGGTGCCGCCCGCCTCGCCGCCATCGCGGGCGCCTCCTGGGTGCGGGCCGTCCCCGACGAATTCACTCCATCCCTCGCCGTCTGTCTGCCGGCCTCGACGGCTGCTGCCTTCCGGACATTCGCGGAAGGCAGCACCGAACGGCACGACGACGAACTGCTCTCCGTCTTCTTCCGGGAACGCGGCAGGATGGGCCTGCTGGCCGTCCCGAACATCGTCGAGCACATCGGGACCAGCAGTATCAACGGGCACGCGGCACAGGGAATCCGCCGTGCGGCCTGTCCCACCTCCGCGGCCGACGCCGGCCCCCTCCTTGCCCACGGACGGGTTCTGGAGGAACCCGGCTGGATCCCCTACATGCGGTACGGAGAGGGGTACATCCGGCTGCCCGGCCAGGAGCGGGACGCCGACGGCGGTCGCGGCCATCACCGCTGGCGCGAGGCCCTGCCCGCCACCGGTCTCACGGAGGAAGGCATTCACGCTGTTCGGAAGGCCCACCTGCATGAGGACCTCGCCGCTCAGGTGGCGGGTACCTTCGGCCGGTCCTTCGCCGAGGAGCTGTGGACGCACTGCCTGCTGCTCGGGCGGCAGGCGGCCCGAGCGGCACGGACCGTCGGGCCCGCCCCGGGCGATGTGCCCGACGCCGCCGTCAGCAGAATGCGGCGCTCGGCCATCGCGACCGCCGGACCCGCCGGGCTCCCGCCCGAGCGCCGTCCCGAGGCGGGGCCGGAGGAGGTCCGAGCGATGGCGGCTCTGGCGCAGAGTGCCGTCCGGGCCGGGCGGACACTGCTTCAGGGAGAGACCTGATGGGTGATCCACACCCCGGGTTCCCAGTACGCGCCCAGGTCCCGTTGCCGGTCGACGCGGAGCGGTGCGAGTCCACCGGGGAAGACGTAGTCCCCGTCCTCCGGGAAGACCATGCCCGTCCAGCCTTCCCACTCGGCCACCGTTCCGGTGATCCGCGAGGAGCGCCCGGATGCCGCCGCGACCGTGCCGCCCGCGCCCACCTGCATGCGGATCCACGGATCGAACGGGGATCCGTCCTCACGGGCCCACGCCGCGTACCTTTCGATCGACGTGAGCGGGTACCGGTCCTTCCAGGTGGGTCTTACGGGTACCAGGACGGTGGTGAGACCGGCGCGCCGGGCCGTCTCGGTCATCGCGTCGAGCAGGACCTTGGACAGGCCCCTGCCCTGATGGTCCTCAGCGACCTCGATGCCCAGTGCGCACAGCGCCTCGGTGGTGCGTCCGGCGTCCCGCTCGGCGAAGGCCCGCGCGATCGAGTCGTCCAGACCCGGGCCGAGATCCTCGACCGTACCGTCCCAGCTGCGGGGCAGCGAGCGGCCCGCGCCGACTATCACGTCGTGCTCGTCGTCGTACAGGAGGAACTGGAAATCCGGGAAGTCCTCGAACAGACGGTTCCAATAGTCCCCGTTGATGTCGCCGTGCAGGTTGTACTCGGGTACCACTCCGGCGAACCGGTCCGGAATGCGGTCCCACAGCTCGGGTCGTTGGGTGTGGCGGACCAGCGTCAGGGCCATCGGGTCCGGTTCCTTCCTAGGCGAGGACTTCAAGGTCCCAGACGATGACGATGGGCAGTCCGTGCCAGGCGGCGCGGGCCGCGTCCGCGATGTACTCCTCGTATCCGCCCGGTGCGAGCCGTCCGTTGAAGAGCGGTTCGTGGCAGGCTCGCACGCGCAGCCCCGCCTGCCCGAACGCCTCCAGATAGCGGCCCGGCAGGTGGACGTGGTTGCGGACGAACGCCAGCTCCTCGGAGCCGGCCACGAAGAGGCACTGTCCCTGGAGGGCGATCACGAACGGATGCATGTCGGTGACGACGATCCGCCCGCCCGGCCGTACCACTCGGGCGAGTTCCAGCACGCCCGGGGCGAGTTCGGGCAGGTGAGTCATGGCGAGTGCACAGACCGCGAGGTCGACGGAGTCGTCAGCGAGGGGCAGCGCTTCCAGGCTCCCGACCCGGAACTCCGCCTCCGGAGCGTTCACCCGGGCCTTGACCAGCATCTCGGGTGACTGGTCGACACCTATGACCCGGTGCCCCCGACCGGCGAGCACCCGGGCGTGCCTTCCGGTGCCGCAGGCCGCGTCCAGCACCGAGCCCGGAGCGACGCCGTCCAGAATCGAAGCGACAATCGGCTCCTCCACTTCGATGTAGGAGCTGGGCAGTGAGTCGTACACCGTCGACCAGGCCGCGTACCCGGCCGTGGCGTCGAGTTCGCTGACGGCTGCCCCACCGTCCGGCAGCAGCTTCTCCACACCGGGCTCCTCGGCGGCGAAGCGGCGGATCTCCGCCACCCGCTCCCCGAGGAAGGCGTCGTCGCCGTCCACCGCGTGACGCAGCAGCGCGAGCCCCTCGATGCCCAGCACCAGCTCCCGTACCCGGAATTCACTACTCATGCGAGCCCCTTACCGATCTGAGGACGATTTCGTCTCCTGCCGGATTTCGTAGTACCCAGGAGACTCAAAGGGGATTCAGGAGTCATCCAGCGTGTCCGAAAACATGGTTCGAATGGCCGGTTGACCACACTGTTGCCGCCACCCTGCGCCTGCCTAACATGAACCCCATGATTGAAGGATATCTTGGCCGTGAAAGCATCACCGGCGGCAGCGAAATCACGGTTCATATCTCTACCGATTCTTCCCGTTTCCGGCTCCGTTTCTACCGGCTCGGCCAGGAACTCGTTCCGGTCGGTGAATCCGGCGAGTATCCTGGCGCGCTGCACGCCGCTCCTCCCCACCCCGATGGATTACCCGGCCTGGCCTCGCCCGCCGAAGACTGGGGTTGGCCGCCTCTCAGCTTCATCGTTCCGGAGGGGTGGCAGCCTGGAATCCATGTCGTCGAATTCGTTGAATGCGGGCCAGGCCGGGCCGTCGACCCGCCGCTGCTGGACATGGCGCGTCTCGAAGGGCAAGCACGGGAGTTCTTCGTCGTCCGCCCACACGTCCCCGGCAGCCGCTCCCGCATCCTCTACAAGAAGTCCACCTTCACCCGGCACGCCTACAACGGCGCCGCCCGGCCCGGAACGCGCCAGGGTGCGAGCCTGTACGACCACCCCGTCCACCGCGCGGGCGGGGCCGGTGAGCCTCGCGGCCACAAGGTGAGTTTCCACCGTCCGGGTGGTGTCATCGACCTCGCGTACTGGGACGCGCCCTTCGTCGCCTGGCTGGAACGCCACGGCTACCCGGTCGAGTTCTGCACGGACCTCGACCTGCACGAGGACCCCGGCCTGCTGGCCCCGTACGACCTGCTGCTGAGCGTAGGCCACGACGAGTACTGGAGCGAGGCGATGCGCGCGCAGGCGGAGGAATTCGTTCGCGGCGGCGGAAACATCGCCTTTCTCAGCGCCAACGCCTGCTGGTGGCGGGTCCATCCGACGGACAACAATTCCGCTTTCGTCTCCGACACCGATCACCACGTCGGCGAGGAATACCCGCACCTTCCCGCGACGGACCAGTGGTGGGCACCCGCACCCGACGGCGTCGGCAAACCGGAGAACTCGCTCACCGGGGTGAGTTTCCGCAACGGGGGAATGTGGCCCGCCACCGAATGGCCCGGAGACCGGCCCCAGGTCGGATACACCGTGCAGCACGCCGACCACTGGATCTACGAGGGGACGGGGCTGCGCGACGGATCGGGAGGAGGTGTGCCGGACCGGCTGGGTGCCGGAACACCCCTCATCGGATACGAATGCGACGGTGCCGCTTTCGCATACGACGCCGACGGAGTCGCCCGCGCCACCGGGGAGGACGGAACTCCGGATTCATTCCTCATTCTCGGGATCCACGTCCTCGAACCGGTGCACGAGGATTTCCACCACTTCAAGTGGGGCCACTGGAACGGGCCCGCGCGCGAGCCGACCATCAGCAGTCCCCGTGCCGCCACCATGGGCCTCTACACAGCCGGTGGCACGGTCTTCACGGCCGGCACCACGGACTGGCCTGTGGTCTGCGGGCACGAGCAGGACCCGGCCGTTGTCCGGGTCACCCGCAACCTCCTGGACCACCTCCGTCACCGGGCCCCATCACCTCGGTGAGCAGGCCCCTCAGACCAGTGATCCGCGCCGCTCCGGCGGGCAGGGGCGGCGCGGTGCCTTCCACTGCCCGGTCGGGGCGGTACACGTGGACGGCCCGCATCCCCGCTCCGAGGGGACCGAGCACGTCAGGCACCCACATGTCCCCGACGAAAAGCACCTGCTGGGGCGGGAGCGCGCACCGGGACAGCAGTTCACGGTAGATGAGTGGGTGCGGCTTGCGTGCGCCCGCTCGGGCGGATCCCACCACCACGTCCACCATCCCGCTGAGCCCCGCCTCCTCGACACACTCCTCCAGGTTCCAGAACCAGTTGGAGCACACCCCGACGAGGAGTCCCCGGTTCCGCAGGGCCGCGAGGACATCGGACACATCCGGGAAGAGTTCCAGCCGGATGGCCTTCATCGCCCGGTCCAGCTCGTCCACCAGTTCGTCGAGTGCCTCCTCCGGTACCCCGCAGTCCCGCGCCCGGCGCCGGAGCCGACCCCGTTCCCACGCCGTGTACGCGGCCTCGTCGGCCGAGTGCGCGGCGTGCTCCTCGCCCTCGCCGGGGCCCACCGACCACTGGTCGCCCCAGAGTTCACCCTGGGCCGCCAGGCCCCGGCGGGCGAAGACGCCACGGTGGTCGGCGGGCAGCGGCTCCACCATCCGGACGAGTGTGCCGTAGAAGTCGAAGACGACCGCGCCGATCCCGTCCACCAGCAACGGTCCGCTCCTAGAAACGCCCGTACCGGCGGGGGAAGTAGTCCTGGAGCGCGCCGTCCCGCTCGATGTCCACGGTCGCGCAGTGCAGCCCGCCGCCGAACGGTCCGACCGCCCGGAACGGCACCGGCACGATCTCGAACCCGTACGCCGACAGCTGCTCCGAGAGCCGTACCTCCTTCTCCTCGATGCACAGGGTGTTCTCGTCGAGGTTCAGCATGTTCCCGGCGAGCCACGGACTGCTGAAGGACAGTTTCGGCGGGTGGTCCCAGCTGGCCGGCTGCACGGCCTCGACGATCTCCCAGTCGTTGAGCTTGAAGAACTCCATCAGCTCGGCGTCGGCGAGCCGTTCCCCGCAGTGCAGCACGAGACCGGGGCGCAGCGGTACCCAGGTCGCGTCGATGTGCAGCGGGTGGGTGTTGGTCGAGGTCACCGCGTGCACCCGGTGGTCGGGGAAGTGCCGCCGCAGCCAGTCGTAGCCGCTCCTGTTGGTCACGAACGACAGCTGCACGAACAGGTCCTTGCCGAACCGTGCCACGTCGGCGGCGTCGAAGAGCGGCTCGGCCTCGGTGAGGACCAGGTCGTAGTCGCGGACCCGGGCCAGTTGCACGTCGGTCGGCAGGGTGTTGTACGTGTCCCAGAACCCGGTCTTGTAGGAGGCGTCGGTGAGGCGCGGTTTGGGGGCGGCCTCCCAGCGCATCCGGTCGTCGGCGTCGAAGAGCTCCTGGAGCACCGGCCGGTAGCACAGGTACTCGAACCAGCGGCTGCGGTACGACATGGTCGCTTCCAGGACCTCGTTGCCGACCGTGAGGAGCAGGTCCCGGGGCGGCATGCAGCCGAACATCGATGCGTGTGTCCACTCCGGCGTGCCCACCTGCTGGGTGAAGTCGACGAGTGTGGGACGGTCCACGCGGACGCCGCGCCCCCGCAGCATGGCGGCGAAGTCGTCGAGCTGCTGCTCGGCCTCCGCCACCATGTCGGCGGGCATCGGGCCGTGCGTACCCAGCGGGAAGCCGTCATCGGGGTAGTCCCGGCGCACCGCGTGTTCCGGGGCCTGCACCACGGTGCCCTCCGCGCGGCCGACGATCACATGCCGCAGCGGGTCCCAGCCGTTCCATGAGTTGACCCGCACAGGGCGGGCTGGGATGCCGGATCCAGTCGTCGTCTGCTCGGTCACGTACAAACCCTTCCGTCGGAAGTCACGGAGTACCGCCGAGGGCAAACCTGTGCCACCGCACCGTCGCCGTCAAGAGTCACTCCGTCGCTGACCGTCGCGTTCGCGTCAGGGTGGCCGGAGCCCGCCGTACCCGTTCTCGGGGCGGCGGTGTTCTCGCAGCACAGAGGTTCGGGCGGTTACGCGTGGTGGGGTGCTGACCGCTGTCTTCCGGCCGAAGTGCCCTTGTGTCGCGCGGCGGCGCGATCAGCTGGGTAGGGAGAGTGCGGTCGCCGACCCGATACGCCCGGACGTACCCGCACGGAGGATTCCGATGGCATTGCGCATGCTCGGCCGGTCCCTGACCCTGGGAGCCCTCCTGCTGGCGGTGGGGTGCGGCGCCGGAGGATCCGGCGGCTCCGGCGAAGGGGGAGGGAACGGGGGCGACCTGACGGTCTGGCTTGCGGTGGACGCCAAGGAGAGCTGGCCGCAACTGGTCGCCTCCGCCAACAGCCGGTTCGCGAAGGAGCACCCGGGGGTGAAGGTCGACGTCCAGTATCAGCAGTGGACGACGAAGAACCAGAAGCTCGACGCGGTCCTCGCCGGGCAGAACGCGCCCGACGTGGTGGAGATGGGCAACAGCGAGACCACCAACTACATCGTCAACGACGCCTTCTCACCGCTGGACCCGGAGAGTTTCGATCATTCCGGGCAGTGGCTGCCGGCGCTCGCCGACGCCTGCCGCCACGACGGCCGGACCTACTGTGTGCCGTACTACGCGGGCGCGCGGATCGGTGTCTACCGCACCGACTACTTCCGGCAGGCGGGTATCACCCAGGCTCCGCGCACCTATCCCGAACTGACCTCCGCCCTGGACCGGCTGAAGGAGGAGTTCGGTTCCACGGACCCTCGGTTCTCCGCGTTCTACATGCCCGGCCGCTACTGGTATGCCGCCATGGCCTTCGTCAAGGACACCGGTGGCGAGATGGCGGTCGAGGAGGACGGCCGCTGGCACGGCGACCTCTCATCGCCGAAGTCGGTAGCCGGGCTGACGAACTGGAAGAAGCTTCTGGACGACTACTACGTGGGTGACCGGGCCAAGGACAACGGTGACCAGCCGGCCGTCGTCGGGCAGGGCAAGGTCGGCGTGTTCTACGGAAACACCTGGGAGGCGCAGGCCGCCGCCGACCCCCTTTCCGGCGGAGACCCGAAGCTGAAGGGGAAGTTCGCGACCTTCGCCTTCCCCGGCCCGTCCGGGGAAGTGCTTCCTCCGTTCCTCGGCGGTTCGACGCTGGCTGTGCCCGCCAAGTCGGCGAACAAGGACCTCGCCGCGGACTGGATCCGGATCTTCACCGATCAGAAGTCGCAGCAGCAGCTGATCGCCGCCAACACCCTGCCCAACAACACCGTCCAGCTCGCCGACGTCGCCGCCGGCGGCGTCAACGGTCCGGCGGCCCAGGCCGCCACCCGCGGCTGGGTCACCCCGCTCGCGCCGGGCTGGACCGCGGTGGAGAAGTCCAACATCCTGCCCGAGATGCTGGAGCGCATCGCCACAGGCAAGGCGTCCGTCCAGGACGCCGCACGGGAGGCGGACCGCAGGATCGACGCTGTGATCAATGAGCGCTGACCCAACCCGGCGCCGGCTGCGCCCTCTGCTGCCGTACCTGCTGATCGCGCCGACCGTGCTGGCACTCCTCGTGGTCCTCGGCTACCCGTTGGCCGACATGGTGACCCTGGCGTTCCAGGACATGACCCGCAAGGAGCTGTTCAGCGGCGCGGCGCCGCCCTGGGCCGGGCTGGAGCAGTTCCGGACGATCCTCGGCGACGGGTTCTTCTGGACGGTGGTGGCCCGCACCGTGCTGTTCGCCGTGGTGTGTGTGATCCTGACCATGGTGCTCGGCCTGTGCGCCGCCCTGCTGATGCGGCGGGCGTCGGCATGGGCGCGAGCGGTGCTGACCGCGGTGCTCATCGCCGTGTGGGCGATGCCGGTGATGGTGGCGGCGGCCGTCTTCCGCTGGCTCTTCGACGCGGACTACGGCGTGATCAACTGGCTGCTGTCTCAGCTCCCCGGAGTCGATCTCGCCCAGCACAACTGGTTCACCGACCCGTGGCAGGGCTTCGCGGTGATCGTCTCGGTCGTCGTCTGGGGTGCACTGCCGTTCGCGGCGATCACCCTGCGAGCGGGGCTCGCGCAGATCCGGCCGGAACTGGAGGAGGCCGCCGTCATCGACGGCGCCCGGCCGTTCCAGGTCTTCCGGTACGTCACCTTCCCGGCCATCAAGCCGGTGTTCGTGGTGATCACCACTCTGATGGCTATTTGGAACTTCGGGGTCTTCAACCAGGTGTGGCTGATGCGCGGGGGCCAGCCCGAACGCGAGTACTACCTGCTCGGCGTGTATTCCTTCATCGAGTCGTTCGCCGTCAACCGCTACAGCGCCGGCGCCGCCATCGCCGTGGTCACCGTCGTCCTGCTGCTCGCCGGGGCCGTGGTCTACCTGCGGCAGATGCTGCGGATGGGAGAAGCCGAATGAGATCAGGGCCCCGGCACAAGGGGCGCCCGGGGCAGCCGTCCCGGCGCCGCTACGACGCTCTCTGCCTCCTCGTGGCCGCCGTCATCGGCTTCCCCGTGTACTGGATGGTCCTCACCGCATTCCGGCCCGCGACCGAGATCCTCAGCCTGCCACCGGAGTTCTGGCCCGGCCACGCCACACTCGACAACTTCGCACGAGCGATGCGCACGGACCACTTCTGGGCCAACGTCCGCTCCAGCGTCGTGATCGGAATCGGCACGGTCCTCGCCTCCCTGCTGGTCGGCACCCTCGCCGCGTTCGCCCTCGCCCGATTCCGCTTCGTCGGCCGCAAGGCGTTCGTCGTGGCGATCCTCACCGTCCAGATGATCCCGCTCGCAGCCCTCATCATCCCCATCTACCTGCTGCTGAACGAAGTACATCTCACCGACAGCCTCGCCGGCGTCATCCTCACCTACCTCGTCTTCACCTTGCCGTTCACGGTGTGGATGCTGCGCGGCTTCGTCGCCGCCATCCCGGTGGAGCTCGAGGAGGCGGCCATGGTCGACGGCTGCGGCCGGCTCGGCGCGTTCGTCCGCGTCGTCCTGCCGCTGCTCGCCCCCGGCCTGGTCGCCACCTCGGTCTTCGCGATGGTGCAGGCGTGGAACGAGTACGTCCTCGTCTACGTCCTGCTGTCCACGCCCGAGAAGCAGACCCTCAGTATCTGGCTGGTCTCCTTCCAGACCAGTTTCGGCACCGACTACGGCGGGCTGATGGCCGGAGCCACGCTCACCGCCCTGCCGGTCGTGGTCTTCTTCCTGGTGCTCCAGCGCAAGATCGCCGCGGGACTGGCCAGCGGAGCGGTCAAGGGCTGAGCCCTTGCCCCGACCAGGACGGCCCACCGGCGACACCCCTACCCACGTGGAGGACAAACACCGTGACGCACGACCGCCTCGACCTCGTCGCCAAGCTGTACCAGCCTTCGGGCTGGCCTCGGGTCCTGCAGGCCGCTTCCGGGACTCCCTCCCACGCCCCGCTCGTCGTGGACCTCGACCCGACCACGTTCTGCGACCTCGCGTGCCCCGAGTGCATCAGCGGAAAACTCCTCAACCAGGGCCGGTTCACCCCCGAACGACTCGCCGCGCTCGCCGAGGAACTCGTCGCCCTGTCCGTGCGGGCCGTGGTCCTCATCGGCGGCGGGGAGCCCCTCGCCCACAGGGGCACCCGCAAGGTGTTACGCATCCTCGGCGAGGCGGGCTTAGCCGTCGGCGTCGTCACCAACGGCACCATGATCAGGCAGAACCTCGCAGAGCTCGCCCGGTACGCCACTTGGGTCCGCGTCTCCATGGACGCCGGCACCGCCGAGACCTACGGCCTGTTCCGCCCCGACCGCAAGGGCCGCAGCGTCTTCGACAAGGTGATCGACAACATGCGGCTGCTCGCCGCGGAGAAGAAGGGCGCCCTCGGCTACTCCTTCCTCGTGATGTCACGCAGGGAGCCCGACGGCCGGACGGTCACCAACCACCACGAGGTGTTGCGCGCGGCCGAACTCGCCCACGACATCGGCTGCGACTACTTCGAGACGAAGGCCATGTTCGACGACGAGCACCACATCGTGCATGTGCCCGAAGAGATGCTGGAATCCGTCGACCGCCAGCTCGCCGATGCCGCGCGCCTGGAGAGCGACCGGTTCCAGCTCGTCAACTCCTCCACCCTCACCTCCCTGCGCACCCGTGTCGGCGCCGTCCAGCCCAAGGACTACCACCGCTGCCGGATCGCCGAACTCCGCACCCTCATCACTCCATCCGGGGTGTACGTGTGCTCCTACCACCGGGGCAACCCGCTGGCGAAGATCGGCGACGCCGTCACCGACGACCTCACCGACATCTGGCAGGACTCGGACCGCGGCATCGTCGATCCGAGCCGGGACTGCCGGTTCCACTGCGCGCGGCACCACTCCAACCTGGAGCTGGAGCGTATCGGCCGCCATGAGACCGGTGAACTACCGCTCGCACAGGACTTCGACCCGTTCATCTGACGCCCCGGCAGCTCACGTCCGACCGCGGGTGGACGACGGCCTCCGGCACTTCCCTTCCCCTGTACGGAGAACCGGGAAGCGCCGGATGCCGCCGAGCGGTCTACGACGAGGCCGCCTCCTGCCCCCTTCCCTCTGCCAGGCCGGCTACGGACGCCGACGGCAGCGGATCAGCAGCCCGCTCCACCCGGCGGGGGGGGGGGGGGGGGGGGGGGGGGGGTGGGGGGGGGGGGGGGGGCCGCGCCCGGCGCCGGGGCGACCGGGGGGGGGGGCCCCGGCCCGCCCACGACCCCCCC
>NZ_JBEYKR010000060.1:0-40968 GCF_040703535.1 Streptomyces sp. NPDC007346 | reverse complement strand
GCGCGATGATACCCCTCAACCCCCCCCCATATCCAATTGGGGTGGGGTTTATGTTTCACGTGAAACATCACCCCCACCGACTCAGCTCTGCGCCGCCCACCACTCCTTGAGGGCCGCCACCGCCGCGTCGCGCTCCATCGGGCCGTTCTCCAGCCGCAGTTCCAGCAGGAACGCATAGGCCTTGCCGATCACCGGGCCGGGGCCCACCCCGAGGATCTCCATGATCTCGTTGCCGTCCAGGTCCGGGCGGATGGAGTTCAGCTCCTCCTGCTCCTGGAGGAGGGCGATCCGCTCCTCCAGCCCGTCGTAGGTCCGGGAGAGGGCGTTCGCCTTGCGCTTGTTCCGGGTCGTGCAGTCCGACCGGGTCAGCTTGTGGAGGCGTTCGAGGAGCGGCCCGGCGTCGCGCACGTACCGGCGGACGGCGGAGTCGGTCCACTCGCCGTCGCCGTACCCGTGGAAGCGCAGGTGGAGCTCGACCAGCTTCGACACGTCCTTGACCAGGTCGTTGGAGTACTTCAGCGCGGTCATGCGCTTCTTGGTCATCTTGGCTCCCACCACCTCGTGATGGTGGAAGGAGACCCGGCCGTCCTTCTCGAAGCGCCGCGTCCTCGGCTTGCCGATGTCGTGGAGCAGCGCCGCCAGCCGAAGGACGAGGTCGGGGCCGTCCTCCTCCAGGTCGATGGCCTGCTCCAGGACCGTCAGCGAGTGCTCGTAGACGTCCTTGTGGCGGTGATGCTCGTCACTCTCCAGCCGCAGCGCGGGAAGCTCGGGCAGCACCTGGTCGGCCAGCCCGGTGTCGACGAGGAGCCCGAGGCCCTTGCGCGGGTGGCTGGAGAGGAGGAGCTTGTTGAGCTCCTCGCGGATCCGCTCGGCGGAGACGATCTCGATCCGGCCGGCCATCTCCGTCATCGCGGTGACGACATCGGGGGCGACCTCGAAGTCCAGCTGCGCCGCGAACCGGGCGGCGCGCAGCATGCGCAGCGGATCGTCCGAGAAGGACGCCTCGGGCGTCCCGGGGGTACGCAGCACGCGCTCGGCCAGGTCCTTAAGGCCGCCGTGCGGATCGATGAACTCCTTCTCCGGCAGCGCGACGGCCATCGCGTTGACCGTGAAGTCCCGGCGCACGAGGTCTTCCTCGATGGAGTCGCCGTAGGAGACCTCCGGCTTGCGCGAGGTCCTGTCGTACGCCTCCGACCGGTAGGTCGTGACCTCGATCTGGTAGCCGTCCTTCTGGGAGCCGACGGTGCCGAAGGCGATTCCGACCTCCCACACCGCGTCGGCCCACGGGCGGACGATGGTCAGTACGTCCTCGGGGCGGGCGTCGGTGGTGAAGTCCAGGTCGTTCCCGAGCCTCCCGAGCAGCGCATCGCGGACCGAGCCGCCGACCAGCGCGAGACCGAATCCGGCCTCCCGGAAGCGGCGGGCGAGGTCGTCGGCGACCGGGGACACTCGCAGCAGCTCACTCACCGCGCGATGCTGCACCTGGTTCAGTGCACTGGCGTTCTCTTCGTTGGCGTTCGGCACAACAGAAAAGGGTACGTGCACGGACCGGCCGCGGCGTCATCGTTTATCCGGGCCCTGCGGGCCTTCCGCGATCATGTGAGCCGGACCGCAGCACTTCGGCCCTCCGCACCTCGTTACCATGCGGGGACGCAGGACCGGCAACGGTCGACGAACTCCGATGACGACGAGGGACGGGTAGGCGCGTGGCCGAGGCGGCAGACATCCAGGGGATGCGTCCCTCTCCTGCCCGCCGGTGGCTGCGGCGAACAGCCTCCGTGGTCCTCGGGGTGCCTCTGCTGGCCGGTCTGCTGGCCGTTCCGGCCGCCGGAAGCGCGGGGGCCGCCCAACCGGTGAAGGCCCCCACGGGGTCCCGCACGGTCGATGTGTCCCTGGACACGCTCTCCCCAGCCGCCCCCGTGGAGGGGGACACCCTGACCGTCTCCGGGACGCTCACCAACAAGGGCAAGGAGACGATCAGCGACGCCGAGGTCGACCTGCGGGTGGGCCCCCGGCTCTCCGGCCGGGGAGAGGTCGACGACGCCGCCAAGCGCAGGGACTACCTCCCCGGCGCCGACCCGGCCCCGGTCGGTGACAAATACACGGTGAAGATTCCGAAGCTCCCCAGGGGAATCACCCAGAACTTCACGCTCGCCGTTCCCGTGGACAAGCTGGACCTCGACGCGTCGGGCGTCTACCAGCTGGGCGTCTCGGTCTCCGGCCGCACGGCGGCCACCCCCTACGAGCAGGTGCTGGGCATCCAGCGCTCGTACCTCCCCTGGCAGCCCGAGAAGAGCGACAAGCGGACGAAGCTCACCTTTCTGTGGCCGCTGATCGCCTCCCCGCACGTCACCGCCGAGACGCGCTCGGACGAACAGCAGACACCGGTGTTCACCGACGACTCCCTGGCCCAGGAGGTGGCGCCGGGCGGACGGCTGGAGCAGATGGTCGCCCTCGGCAGCCGCCTCCCCGTCACCTGGGTCATCGACCCGGACCTGCTGGCGAGCGTCGCCGCGATGGCGGGGGGTTACGAGGTCAAGTCCGGTGAGACGACCGTCCCGGGCAAGAACCAGGACGTGGCCAGGCAGTGGCTCACCGCCCTGGAGAAGGTGGTCGAGGACGGCAAGGTAATCGCGCTGCCGTTCGCCGACCCGGACCTGGCCTCCATCGCCCACCGGGGCAAGGGCGTCTCCGGCACCCTCAGCCATCTGCAGGACGCCTCCGCGGTGGGTGCCACCACGGTGGAGACCATCCTCCACGTGAAGCCGTCCACCGACTTCGCCTGGCCCGTGAACGGCGCGGTCGACCCGGCGATCGTGGATGTGGCGACCTCCGCGGGAGCCCACCACGTGATCGCCCGCAGCGACAGCTTCCAGGAGACCGGCAGCCTGCCGTACACCCCGACGGCGGCCCGGCCGATCGGCGGGGGAACCACCGCGGTCGTCGCCGACGCCCGGCTGTCGACCGCGTTCAACGGCAACATGCTCCGGGCGGGCGCCTCGACCCTCGCGGTCCAGAAGTTCCTCGCGCAGACCCTCGCGCTGACCGAGCAGGCACCGGACAACGAGCGCTCCATCGTCGTGGCACCGCAGCGGATGCCCACGGCCGCCCAGGCCCAGTCGATGGCCCGCGCCCTTCAGGCCCTCTCGGGTGACCGCTGGACGCAGCCGCAGGACCTGGTCGCCGCCTCCGAGGTGAAGCCGGACCCGCTGGCGACCACCAAGGTGCCGCGCGCCTCCGCGTACCCGAAGAAGCTCCGCAGCCAGGAACTGCCCACCCAGGCGTTCCAGGACATCCGGACCACCCAGGGCTCCATCGACAGCTTCGAGACCATCCTCACGCAGCCCGAGCGTGTGGTGACGCCCTTCGGCAACGCGGTCAACCGCTCGATGTCGACGTCCTGGCGAGGCCGCTCCCAGGAGGCACAGGACTACCGGGACGCCGTTCTGAAGTACCTCAAGGACCTCACCGGCGAGGTCCAGCTGATCGACAAGTCGGACGTCACCCTCTCCGGCCGCAGCGCGACGATCCCGGTGACGGTGCAGAACAAGCTGGTGCAGGGCGTCGACCGGCTCGTCCTGAGGCTGACCTCGGACAACATCCGCCTGAAGTTCAACGACGACGGGGCGAGGGCCCAACTGCCGGTCCGGATCGCGGGCGGGCACAGCCAGTCGGTGAAGTTCGACACGGCGACCAGCGCCAACGGGCGGGCCCAGGTCACCGCACGGCTCTTCACCGAGGACGGCACACCGTACGGCGAGGAGATGACCTTCACCGTGAAGGTCTCCGAGGTCACGCCCACCGTGCTGCTCGTCATCGCCGGCGGACTGCTCCTCCTGGTGCTGGCGGGGGTCAGGATGTACAGCCACCGCAAGCGCACCATGGCAAGCGACACGGCGAACGGCGACGGCGGCGAACCCGAGCAGCCGAGTGACCCGACCCCGGACACCGGACCGGAAAGCGGGGACCCGTCGGGAACGGGTGAGAAAGTGGACCGTTGAGCGATGTCTGTCGTGGCCGGTCGGCCGGGGACGATGAGGTAGGGGTTTTCGATGAACGCGCCGTACGACGGTGACCGCGGCCAGGGCGCCGGCGGAGCAGGGTCTCCGTCCGGTCCCCCGGTCCCTCCGGGCGCGGGCCAGGACGGCCGGCAGGTGCCGCCCGACCCGTACCTCCAGCACGCCTACGAGGACGATCCCTACCGGGCACAGGACCTCGCGGCCCAGGACCCGGTGGGCGAGGCGCTCTACGACCGGGCGTCCCACCCGCCGCCACCCCCCGGGACCTACCAGGAGCCGCAGGCGCTGTACCAGCAGCCGCCCATGGCCCCGCACGCCCCCGACCCCCGCATCTGGGCCCAGACGCCGCCTCCCGAGCCCTCGGGGCCCTCACGCCACCTCCCGTACGGCGACCGTCCGGCGACCACGCAGTTCGTCGGCGTCGACGACCTGGTCACGCAGGCGTCGGACGACCGGCGCGAGCCGGACGCCTTCGCCCACCTCTTCCGGGACCAGGAGGGGTCGGGGAAGCCCCCGGGCCCCCCCGATCCGGAACCCGCCCCCGCTCCCGTACCGCAGAAGTCCGGCGGCGGCCGGGTCTCCGGAGTGCTGAAGTCCAGCGCGCTGATGGCGGCCGGCACCCTCGTCTCCCGGCTCACCGGCTTCATCCGCTCCCTGGTGATCACCGCGGCTCTCGGCGCCGCGCTGCTCGGTGACAGCTTCACCATCGCGTACACCCTGCCGACCATGATCTACATCCTCACCGTCGGCGGCGGCCTCAACTCGGTCTTCGTCCCGCAGCTCGTCCGCGCCATGAAGGACGACGAGGACGGCGGTGAGGCCTTCGCCAACCGGCTGCTGACTCTGGTGATGGTCGCACTCGGCCTGATCGTGGCCATCGCGGTTCTCGTCGCGCCGGTGCTGATCCAGCTGATGTCGAACACCATCGCCGACGACGTGGCCGCCAACAGCGTGGCCGTCACCTTCGCCCGGTACTGCCTGCCCACCATCTTCTTCATGGGTGTGCACGTGGTGATGGGTCAGATCCTGAACGCCCGGGGCAAGTTCGGCGCGATGATGTGGACCCCGGTCCTCAACAACATCGTCATGATCATCACGTTCGGCCTCTTCATCTGGGTCTACGGCACCTCCGCCGAGTCCCGGATGGGCGTGGACACCATCCCGCCGGAGGGCGTCCGGCTGCTGGGCATCGGCACCCTTCTCGGGCTGATCGTCCAGGCGCTGGCGATGATCCCGTACCTGCGCGAGGCGGGCTTCCGCTTCCGCCCCCGCTTCGACTGGAAGGGCCACGGGCTCGGCAAGACGGTCAAGCTGGCCAAGTGGACCGTGCTGTTCGTCCTGGCCAACCAGGCGGGTGTCCTGGTCGTCACCCAGCTCGCCACGTCGGCGGGCAAGCTGGCCGGCAAGGACGGCACCGGGTTCCTGGCCTACTCCAACGCGCAGCTGATCTGGGGCATGCCGCAGGCCATCATCACCGTCTCCGTCATGGCCGCGTTGCTGCCCCGCATCTCCCGGGCCGCCCACGACAACGACCCCGGCGCGGTCCGCGACGACATCTCGCAGGGCCTGCGCAACTCCGCCGTCGCGATCGTCCCGGTCGCCTTCACCTTCCTCGCGCTCGGCCTGCCGATGTGCACCCTGCTGTACGCCTCCAGCGGCGCCGAGGCCGCCCGGTCCATGGGTTTCATCCTGATGGCGTTCGCCCTCGGCCTGATCCCGTACTCCGTGCAGTACGTCGTGCTCCGTGGCTTCTACGCGTACGAGGACACCCGGACCCCCTTCTACAACACGGTCATCGTGGCCGCCGTCAACGCCGCCGCCTCCGCCCTCTGCTACGTCGTCCTGCCCGCCCGGTGGGCCGTCGTCGGCATGGCCTTCTCCTACGGGCTGGCCTACGCGGTCGGCGTCGGCGTCGCCTGGCGCCGGCTGCGTACCCGGCTCGGCGGCGACCTGGACGGGGCGCACGTCGTGCGGACCTACGCCCGGCTGTGCATGGCCGCGGTGCCCGCGGCCATCATCGGCGGCGGCGTCGGATTCGCGATCCTCGAATTCCTCGGCGCGGGCGCCCTCGGCTCGCTGGCCGCGCTGGTCTGCGGCGGCGCCCTCCTCATGGGCGTCTTCTTCGTCGCGGCGAAGAAGATGCGCATCGAAGAGGTCAACGCCCTGGTCGGCATGGTCCGTGGACGGCTCGGTCGCTGAATGAGCGCACCGCCGCACAACCATCTGCGGACTCCGCGTGTCGTGGATAGCGCCGGAGTGTGGGCACAATTGGCGTGACTGTGGCGAGCTGGCCGGCTTCGCGCAACGGATGGGGAGGCAGGAACGACGGTGGCGGAACGTAGCACGGCTGCCGTCGACGTGGCCGACAACGGCGGCGACGAGCCGCTGGCCGCCAAGGCGGACGAGGCCACGAGCGACGGAACGGCGCAGGCCGACGAGACCGAGGGCGCGAGCCCCGAGAAGCCCGACAACTCCAAGGGCAAAGACGGCGGGCGGGCCCGTTCCGAGGCCGTTCCGGCGACCCCCGATGTACACAGCGGTCACAAACTGGCCGAGCGCTACCGCCTGGAGGAGTGCGTCACCCGGCTGGACGGCTTCAGCAGTTGGCGGGCGGTCGACGAGAAACTGCGCCGTGCGGTCGGCGTTCACCTGCTGCCCGCGAACCACCCCCGGGCCCGCTCCGTGCTGGCCGCGGCCCGGTCCTCCGCCCTGCTCGGCGACCCCCGCTTCGTCCAGGTCCTGGACGCCGTCGAGGAGGACGACCTCGTCTACGTCGTCCACGAATGGCTGCCGGACGCCACCGAGCTCACCGCTCTGCTGGCCGCCGGGCCGATGGACGCCCACGACGCCTACCAACTCGTCAGCCAGCTCTCCCAGGCGATGGCCGCGGCCCACCGTGAGGGCCTGACGCACCTTCGCCTCACCCCCGGCGCGGTACTGCGCAGTTCCACCGGCCAGTACCGGATCCGCGGCCTCGCGGTGAACGCCGCCCTGCGCGGCATCACCTCCGACCGCCCCCTGCGCCAGGACACCGAGGCGATCGGCGCACTCCTGTACGCGGCGCTGACCAAGCGCTGGCCGTACGAGAGCGACGCGTACGGCCTCTCCGGGCTGCCCAAGGGCATGGGGCTCATCTCCCCCGACCAGGTCCGCGCCGGCGTCCACCGCGGCCTCTCCGAACTCGCCATGCGCGCCCTCGCCAACGACGGGGCCACCGCCTCCCGGCAGGAACCGCCCTGCACCACTCCGGACGAACTCGCCAAGGCCGTCGCGGCCATGCCGCGCGTCCTGCCGCCGGAGCCCACCTTCGCCGCCCAGCCCGTCTACCAGCAGCCCGTCTACCAGCGGACGACCTATCAGCAGGGCACCTACGGACGGCCGTCCGCCCATCCGTCGTCCGTGCCCCAGCCGGTGCTGGCAGCCCCTCCGGCACCCCTCCAGAGCCGTACCGGGCGGGTGCTCAAGTGGAGTGTCTCGGCGCTGCTCATCGCCGCCCTCGGCCTCGGCAGCTGGCAGCTCGCGGAGATCCTGCTCGACCAGCGCAAGAGCTCCGACGGCACCGGCGTCACCGAGACGACCGACGACGAGAAGGCACCGGCCCCCGCCCCGCCCAAGCCGCTGACCATCGCGGGGGCCACCGAGTTCATGCCCGACGGTTCGGGGATCCAGCCGGGGGACGTGCCCAACACCATCGACGACGACGCCGACACGGCGTGGGTCACCCACCGCTACCGGGGCTTCCCCAACTTCGGAAACCTCCCCCAACGCAGGCAGGGCAGCGGGATCATCGTCGACCTGGGCAAGGTCCGGGACGTCCGGTCCATCAGTGTGGACATGTACCGCAGCGGCCAGACGACCGCGGTGTTCGCCGCGGGACCCGATGCCTCCTCCCCGTCCTCGTCGGCGGACTTCCCCCAGCGGATCGCCGAGAAGCAGATCGCGGGCAAGACGCTCAAGGAAGAGCTGGAGAAGCCCGTCCGGACGCGCTACATCCTGATCCACATCACGGAGCTGCCCGCGGACGGCACCGGCGGCTATCGCGGCGGGATCACCGACATCTCCGTCCTCGGCTGATCGGGAGCCGGTGTGGAGACCCTGCACCGGCCCCTGATCAACGGGCGCGCGGCCCGTTAATGTGGCCCATGACATCGGATCCGGTTCGGAGGGGGAGCACGGTGGATTCCGTTCCACCAGAGGCACCGAGCGACTCGGACCTGCTCGCCCTCCATGTGGCGGGCGACCCCGACGCCTTCGGTGAGCTCGTACGCCGCCACCGCGACCGGCTGTGGGCCGTGGCGCTGCGCACCCTCGGGGACAGGGAAGAGGCGGCCGACGCCGTCCAGGACGCCCTGGTCTCCGCGTTCCGGGCCGCTCACACCTTCCGTGGCCAGTCAGCCGTCACGACCTGGCTGCACCGCATCACCGTCAACGCCTGCCTCGACCGGGTCCGCAAGGCCGCCTCCCGCAAGACGTCACCGGTGGACGACCCGGAGCGGCTCGACCAGCTCCTGGAACCCCACGAGTCGGCCGAGGCCCCCGCCGAACGGCAGGATCTGCACCGCCAGCTCTTCGCCGCCCTGGCCACCCTCCCCGCCGAACAGCGCGCGGCCCTCGTCCTGGTCGACATGCAGGGCTACCCCGTGGCCGAGGCCGCCAGCATCCTGGACGTTCCGACCGGGACCGTGAAGAGCCGGTGCGCCCGGGGGCGGGCGAGACTGGCCCCCCTGGTCCGGCACCTGCGCGGCGGGACAAGAGGCGAAAGCTCCGACGAGGAGACCCGCACCACTGGAAGGAACCGGACGCCCGGGGTATCCGTCCCATCCGCGTCAGGACCGAAGGACGCGGAAGCGAACGACCCGGCCGCTGCGAAGGGAGGAGGTGGACGCCCGTGACATCCACGACCGACACGGCTCAGCACCCGGAGGTCTCCGAGATCTCCGACCTCACCGAGGGGCTGCTCACCCCCTCCCGCGCGGACGAGATCCGCGACCACCTCGCGCAGTGCGAGCCCTGCACGGAGGTACGGAACTCTCTGGAGGAGATCCGGGGGCTGCTCGGCGCCCTGCCGGACCCTGAGCCGATGCCCGAGGACGTCTCCGCCCGCATCGACGCGGCGCTCGCCGCCGAGGCGGCTCGTACGGACGCCCCTGCCGATGAAGCAGCCGATGACTCCCGAACCGTCGCTGTTTCACGCGTTGCCGATGTTTCACGTGAAACATCGACCGCGGAGACCGGTGACGCTCCCGCCGTGACGCCTCGTACGGGCTCCTCCCCGGACCGCCCGGCAGGCCGCTCCCAGGCCGCCACGGGGCCCGGTCGCCGCCCCGCCCGGCGCCGCCGCCGTGCAGTGATCCTGGGCACCGCGTGCGGGGCCGCGCTCATCGGCATGAGCGTCCTCTTCCTTCAGAACCTGTCCTCGCCCCAGGACTCGTCAGGTGCGGCGTCCGACCGGGCGGTCAGCGCCTCCGAGAGCGGAGCGCACAGCTACTCCCCGGAGACGCTCGAAACCACGGTCCAGAACCTCCTGGCCGGCGGAGCCAGCGCTGAGCAGTACGAAGGGCAGAAACAGCCGCCGAGCGCGGACGAGCGGGCGGTACCCGAAGGGAAGACGCCCGACGCCACCGCCTCCAAGAACCCGCTCAGCGCCCCTGCCGTCGCCATACCCCCGTGCGTACAGCAGGCGACCGGCCGCACCACACCGGCCCTCGCCCTCGACGAGGGGACCTACCAGGGGACGGACGCCTTCCTCGTCGTCCTGCCGCACCCGAGCGACCCCACCCGCGTGCAGGCCTATGTCGTCGCCTCCTCCTGCGTGGACACCGCTCCCGGGTCGACCGGTCGACTGCTGCTCACAGAGGCCTACAACCGCCCCTGAGGACCACCACGGCACATCCCGAGGTTGCAACACAGGATTGCCACACGGGAATGCAACACCCGTAGGATCCGTTGGGTGGGGTGAGAGTCGTTGGACCTGACCCCCGTAGGCAGTAGGCAGTCTGCAGAGACGAGGAAGAAACCCGTGAGCGACGTCCGCAATGTGATCATCATCGGCTCCGGACCGGCCGGGTACACCGCCGCGCTCTACACCGCTCGTGCCTCACTGAACCCGCTGGTCTTCGAGGGCGCGGTCACGGCCGGCGGTGCGCTGATGAACACCACCGACGTGGAGAACTTCCCCGGCTTCCAGGACGGCATCATGGGCCCCGAGCTCATGGACAACATGCGGGCCCAGGCCGAGCGCTTCGGCGCCGAGCTGGTTCCCGACGATGTCGTCGCGGTCGATCTCACCGGTGACATCAAGACCGTCACCGACACGGCGGGCACCGTGCACCGTGCCAAGGCCGTCATCGTCACCACCGGCTCCCAGCACCGCAAGCTCGGCCTGCCCAACGAGGACGCCCTCTCCGGCCGTGGTGTCTCCTGGTGCGCCACCTGTGACGGCTTCTTCTTCAAGGACCACGACATCGCCGTGATCGGCGGCGGCGACACGGCCATGGAGGAGGCGACCTTCCTCTCCCGCTTCGCCAAGTCCGTCACGATCGTCCACCGCCGCGACACCCTGCGCGCCTCCAAGGCGATGCAGGACCGGGCCTTCGCCGATCCGAAAATCAAGTTCGCCTGGGACAGCGAGGTCGCGGAGGTCAAGGGCGAGCAGAAGCTCTCGGGTCTGACTCTGCGGAACACCAAGACCGGCGTGACCTCCGAGCTGCCCGTGACCGGCCTCTTCATCGCCGTCGGACACGACCCGCGCACCGAGCTCTTCAAGGGCCAGCTGGAGCTCGACGACGAGGGGTACCTGAAGGTCGAGGCGCCCTCCACCCGCACCAACCTGACCGGTGTCTTCGGCGCGGGGGACGTGGTCGACCACACCTACCGGCAGGCCATCACCGCCGCGGGCACCGGCTGCGCCGCGGCGCTGGACGCCGAGCGCTTCCTCGCCGCACTGGCCGACGCGGAGCCCGCCGAGCCGGAGAAGACCCCGGCAGTCTGAACTTCCCCACCGCACGCCCACCCGAGAGACTAAGGAGGCCGCCGTGGCCGGCGACCTGAAGCACGTAACCGACGACACGTTCGACGAGGTCGTCCTCAAGAGCGAGAAGCCCGTTCTGGTGGACTTCTGGGCTGCCTGGTGCGGCCCGTGCCGTCAGATCGCTCCCTCGCTGGAAGCAATCGCGGCGGAGCACGGCGACCAGATCGAGATCGTCAAGCTCAACATCGACGAGAACCCGGCCACCGCCGCCAAGTACGGCGTGATGTCCATCCCGACTCTGAACGTCTACCAGGGCGGCGCGGTCGCCAAGACGATCGTCGGCGCCAAGCCGAAGGCCGCGATCCTCCGCGACCTCGAAGGCTTCATCGCCAAGTAACCGCGTTCCGGCGCGATGTTTCACGTGAAACGGGCCCACCCCCGCACCGGGGGGCGGGCCCGTTTCACGTATCGCCGGGTTCGATCAGAGCGGGCGCAGCGCCGGTTCCTTCTGCACCGCTCCCAGGAGCCGGTCGAGAGCCATCTCGACGTCCTCCTTCCAGGAGAGCGTGGTCCGCAGTTCCAGCCTCATCCTCGGGTACCGAGGGTGGGGCCGCACGGTCTTGAAGCCGACCGCCAGCAGGTGATCCGCCGGGAGCACGCAGCCGAACTCCTCCGCCCGGACATCCCCGAATGCCTCGATCGCCTTGAAGCCCCGGCGCAGTACGTCCTTGGCCACCGTCTGCACCATCACGCGGCCGAGCCCCTGGCTCTGATACCCCGGAACGATCAGACCGGTGATGAGCTGAACGGCGTCGGGGGAGACCGGACTGGTGGGAAAGGCCGTCGAGCGCGGGACATAGGCAGGGGGTGCGTAGAGAACGAACCCCGCCGGGACGTCGTCCACATAGACCACCCGGCCGCAGGAACCCCACTCCAGGAGCACTGCGGAGATCCAGGCCTCCTTCTCCAGCTCCGGCTTGCCCGCCTTTACCGCGGCTTCCCCGCTGACCGGGTCAAGCTCCCAGAAGACGCACGCGCGGCAACGCTCGGGGAGATCCTGAAGGTTGTCCAAGGTGAGCGGTACAAGCCGACGCCCCATGGCGGCGATTCCTCACTTCCCTCGCCCGCCGCACCACGTGCGGCCGCCAGCGCGTTCCGTTCGTGGAACAGACTGCCGACGAATCCCCCGACGGCTCCCAGGCCCAGCGCGACCGTCACCAGCCGGCTGCGGCTCACTGTTCGCAAGGTCCCCGCCCTCCTCCGAGGTCGATCACCGTGGATGCGCCATCCCAGATCGCATCGTATCCACCCAGAGGTGATGCGGATACCGAGAGAGGGCAAAGGGCGGGCCGTGTTCCGATGAGTACCGGAACACGGCCTGCCCTTCACTGCCTGCTACGACCAGACGGAGCCCGGGGAGCTCAGCTCTCGTCCTCCTCGTCGGACGTCTCGGAGAGGCGGCGCTCCAGCACCTTCCCCTCACCCGGGGCGAGAGAGCCGAGAATCCGTTCCAGATCATCCATCGAGGCGAACTCGACGGTGATCTTTCCCTTCTTCTGGCCCAGGTCGACCTTCACCCGGGTCTCGAAACGGTCGGAGAGCCGGGTCGCCAGGTCGGTCAGTGCGGGAGAAAGCCGCGCACCGGCCCGGGGGCCCTTCGGCTTGGACGAGCTCGTGGGACGCGAGCCCATGAGCGTCACGATCTCCTCGACCGCGCGGACCGAGAGCCCCTCCGCCACGATGCGGTGGGCCAGGCGGTCCTGCTCCTCCGAGTCATCCACCGACAGCAGGGCGCGGGCGTGACCGGCCGAGAGAACGCCTGCGGCCACCCGCCGCTGCACCGACGGGGAGAGCCGCAGGAGCCGCAGAGTGTTGGACACCTGGGGCCGGGAGCGTCCGATCCGGTCCGCCAGCTGGTCATGGGTGCACTTGAAGTCCTTGAGCAGCTGGTCGTACGCGGCAGCCTCTTCCAGCGGGTTCAGCTGAGCCCGGTGGAGGTTCTCCAGCAGCGCGTCCAGGAGAAGCTTCTCGTCGTCCGTGTCCCGGACGATGGTCGGAATCCGCTCCAGCCCCGCTTCGCGGCAGGCCCGCAGACGGCGCTCACCCATGATGAGCTCGTAGCGGTCCGTCCCCACCTTGCGCACGACGACCGGCTGGAGAAGACCCACCTCCTTGACGGAGGTGACCAGCTCGGCCAAGGCGTCCTCGTCGAAGACCTCACGGGGCTGGCGGGGGTTCGGCGTGATCGATCCGATGAGCAGTTCGGCGAAGTACGCACCGGACGCCCCCGCCTCCTGATCCGGCGCGGACGCCGGCTCCGGCACCACCGGGGACGACGGGAGCGCGGTCACCTTCGCGGCGGCCACTCCCCGCTCCGCCGTCAGAACCGGTCCTCCTCCGGAGGCCGAACCGCCTCCGGGCGCCGGCACCTGCTTCTCCTGGGGAGCGGCGGGGATCAGCGCACCGAGCCCACGCCCCAGCCCTCTACGTCGCTCACTCACTGAATGCCCTCCGAAACGTTCTGCTGGCTGTTCTGAATGCTCGTGTGGGCATGCTGGGCCTCGTAGTGCACCCCGACACCCCGCAGAGCGATTTCCCGGGCGGCCTCGAGGTAGGAGAGCGAGCCGCTGGATCCCGGATCGTAGGTCAGCACCGTCTGGCCGTAGCTCGGCGCCTCGGAGATCCGTACGGACCGCGGGATGCTCGTCCGCAGCACTTCCTTACCGAAGTGCGTACGGACCTCCTCTGCGACCTGGGAGGCGAGCCTGGTCCTGCCGTCGTACATGGTCAACAGGATCGTCGAGACATGCAGCTCGGGGTTCAAGTGGCCGCGCACCAGGTCGACGTTCCGCAGCAGCTGGCCCAGGCCTTCCAGCGCGTAGTACTCGCACTGGATGGGGATCAGCACCTCCGCCCCGGCCACCATCGCGTTCACCGTGAGAAGGCCGAGGGAGGGAGGGCAGTCGATGAGAATGTAGTCCAGCGGCTGCTCGTACGCCTGGATGGCCCGCTGAAGCCGGCTCTCCCGCGCCACCAGCGACACGAGCTCGATCTCCGCACCGGCGAGATCGATCGTGGCGGGGGCGCAGAAGAGACCCTCGACGTCCGGGACCGGCTGGACCACTTCGGAGAGCGGACGGCTCTCCACCAGGACGTCATAGATCGAGGGGACATCGGAGTGGTGATCGATCCCCAGGGCCGTGGAGGCATTGCCCTGGGGGTCGAGGTCGACCACCAGGACACGGGCACCGTGCAGGGCCAGCGAGGCAGCGAGGTTGACCGTCGTGGTCGTCTTACCGACCCCGCCCTTCTGGTTGGCCACCACCATGACGCGCGTCCGGTCAGGGCGCGGCAGCCCCTCGCCGGCACGGCCGAGAGCCTCGACCGCCAGCTGGGCGGCACGACCGATGGGTGTGTCGTCCATCGGCGGCGGTGTTTCACGTGAAACACCCTCCCCCGCGGACTCGGCTCGGGGACCGGGGACCGGATCGGTCATCGGTCCCGCGATGTTGGCGTCGGACCGCAACGGTTCACTCTCCTCGACTTCAGGCTCGCAATGAGCAGAGCCTGCCATGCTTTCGGGGTCGTGAACCAGCGAGGCCCGCTGATCTGTGGATGAATCCGCGCTTGTGGACAACTCGGTAGCCCGTACGGGCTTGCGGTCCCGCGGTGTGGCAGCCGCACGACCGCGGCCGATGATTCCCTGCAGCAGAGAGCGACGTTTCACGTGAAACACGATGCCCCCGCATCGCAACTACCAGGCCACGACACTCCGCAGGGGGTACGGATGGCCGCTTTCCCGGCATTTCACTGCTAGACAGCGGAGATCGCCGGGAAGGGCCCCTGTCGGGGCCGCTCTCCGTCGGCCCTGTCCTGACCCGACCGACAGCCCTCAGCGGCGCCGCCGGGCCCGCCCCACCCGCGCGGCCTTGGCCCTCTTTGCGGCGAACCTCACACCACCCGGGCTCTCGCCCACCACCACGCGCACCACCGTGGACAGCGGATCGACCACGCCCTCACCGACATGGAGCACCTCGGTCTCCAGCACGCCGAGCTTACTCAGAGCCGCCCTGGCACCGTTGAGCTCCTCCTCGGCCGTGTCGCCCTTCAGCGCCAGCATCTCGCCGTACGGCTTCAGCAGGGGCACGCCCCAGCCGGCCAGCCGGTCCAGCGGCGCCACGGCACGGGCGGTCACCACTTGAACGGGCTGGAGCGTACCGAGCACCTCCTCGGCCCTCCCGCGCACCACCGTCACATGGTCCAGGCCGAGCAGCTCGACGACCTCCTGGAGGAAGTTCGTCCGGCGGAGCAGCGGCTCCAGCAGAGTGATCTTGAGGTCGGGGCGCACCAGGGCCAGTGGGATACCGGGCAGGCCGGCACCCGAGCCCACATCACAGACCGTGACACCTTCCGGCACCACCTCGGAGAGCACCGCGCAGTTCAACAGGTGCCGCTCCCACAGCCGAGGCACCTCACGCGGTCCGATCAAGCCGCGCTTCACCCCGGCATCGGCGAGAAGCTCCGCGTACCGGACAGCCTCCGGGAAGAGCTCTCCGAATACCGCCTGCGCCTCTTCAGGTGCCTGGGGGAGCTCTGCAGCGTCCGTCACGGGGACCGTCCTTCCATACCGCACTAGCGCACTGTGGGTCGCTGACTATCAGGCTGACAAAGATCGGCCCCGCCTGCGAACAGACGGGGCCGACAGTACAAGGATCCGGTCAGGCCGGGAGAACGACGACGAAGCGCTGCGGCTCCTCGCCCTCCGACTCGCTCCGGAGGCCGGCTGCGGCGATCGCGTCGTGCACGACCTTGCGCTCGAACGGCGTCATCGGGTCCAGCTTGACCGGCTGGCCCGAGCTCTTGACGTCGTCGGCGGCCTTGGCACCCAGCTCGGCGAGGATCTCCCGCTTCTTGGCCCGGAAGCCGCCGATGTCCAGCATCAGACGGCTGCGGTCGCCGGTCTCCCGGTGAACCGCCAGCCGGGTCAGCTCCTGGAGCGCCTCCAGCACCTCACCGTCGCGGCCCACGAGCTTCTGGAGTTCACGCGCCGAGTCGCTGATGATCGATACCGCGGCCCGGTCCGCCTCGACGTCCATGTCGATGTCGCCGTCGAGGTCGGCGATGTCGAGCAGGCCTTCGAGGTAGTCGGCTGCGATCTCCCCCTCCTGCTCCAGGCGGGTCAGAGTGTCGCTGCCCTCAGCGGCGGCCGTGGAGGTGGTGCCTTCCGTCACGGGTGGACTCCTTCTTACTTCTTGGACGGATGCTTGGGCCGCTGCGGGCCCTTGCGCTGTCCGGACTTGGCTTGGCGTGAGGAGCCGGAGGCTGACTTGCCCGCCGACGTCGGCTTGTCGTCCTGCGGTGCGTCCTTCTTCTGGAGCGAGGTCTTGGAGCCGGCCGCGGGCTCGTCCTTGGGCGCGCCCGCGGTGGTGGTGGCCGTCTGGCGCTTCGCCTTGGTCTGGCGCTTGGGCTGCTGGCGCTTGGCCGCCGCGCCCTCACCCTCGGGAAGGACCTCGCCCTTCTTGACGGTGCCGTCCTCCTGAGCCACGAGACCCATCTTGCTCAGTCCGGTGATGAACTTGCGCTCGATGTCGTTGCGGTCGGGGCCCTTGGCGACGATCGCCTTGACGGTCCTGCGCTGCGTCCGGCCGCGGACCTGGCCGCTGGAGTCCACACGCTTGAGGACTCGCTGGAGGTAGGCGTCCTGCGCCTTGCTGCCCGGCGTCGGGTTCTGGTTGATCACGTACATCTGCTGACCCATGGTCCAGACGTTGGTGGTCAGCCAGTAGACGAGGACACCGACGGGGAAGTTGACACCCATCACGGCGAAGATGACCGGGAAGATGTACATCAGCATCTTCTGCTGCTGCATGTACGGGGTCTTCACCGTCAGGTCGACGTTCTTCGTCATCAGCTGGCGCTGGGTGAAGAACTGCGACGCGGACATCAGCACGATCATCAGCGCGGTGACGATGCGGACGTCGGTCAGGGAGGCGTCGAGCGAGGTGAGCTTGTCGACGCTGTCCGTGAACTTCGCGGCCAGCGGTGCGCCGAAGATGTGGGCCTGCCGGGCGCTGTCGAGCAGGTCCTGGTTGATCGCGCCGATCTTCTTGCCCGAGGCGATGGACGACAGCACGTGGTACAAGGCGAAGAAGAACGGGGACTGCGCCAGGATGGGAAGGCACGAGGAGAGCGGGTTGGTGCCCGTCTCCTTGTACAGCTTCATCATCTCTTCGGACTGACGCTGCTTGTCGTTCTTGTAGCGCTCCTGGATCGCCTTCATCTTCGGCTGGAGCACCTGCATGTTGCGGGTCGACTTGATCTGCTTCACGAAGAGCGGGATCAGGCAGATCCGGATCAGCACCACCAGGGACACGATGGACAGACCCCAGGCCCACCCGGAGTCATCGCCGAAGAGCGCTCCGTAGACCTTGTGGAACTGGACGATGACCCACGAGACGGGCGTGGTGATAAAGCTGAACAGACTGGCAATCGTGTCCACTAATCAGGCTCCTTGAGCATTGGGCGAGGTCTCTGTGGCCGGGCTCGGAGGTTCGGAGACCGACCCCCTGGACGGCACATCAGCGGCGGGCTCCCCGCCCTTGCCACCGCGCAGGCCGTTGCGCAGCAGCTCGTGCCACCGCGGACGCTTGCGTGGCGGGACATGGTCCACACCGCCGGGTGACCACGGATTGCATCGCAGGATGCGCCAGGCGGTCAGCGCTGTTCCCTTGATCGCACCGTGCCGGTCGATAGCCGTATATCCATAGTGGGAACACGACGGGTAGTAACGGCAGACAGGCCCGAGGAGTGGGCTGATCGTCCACTGGTACAGCTTGATGAGGGCAAGCAGTGGGTACTTCATCTCGTGCCCCCTCCCAGCAGCCGCTGAAGGGCGGCGTCCAGGTCTCGGGCCAGCTGTGCATGGTCGGCGTCGCCCGCACCGGGCAGCGCTCGTACGACAACAAGGCTACCGGGGGGCAACTGCGCCAGTCGGTCCCGGACCAGATGGCGAAGCTTCCGCTTCACCGCGGTGCGGACGACCGCGCCGCCCACCGCTTTGCTGACAACGAAACCCGCACGCGGCGGGGGAACAGTCTCCCCAGTCACGTGCGGGTCCGTTTCACCGCTGCGTAGATGGACGACGAGCAGTGGACGTCCGGCTCGACGTCCTCGTCGTACCGCGGTCGCGAAGTCCTCGCGCCGCCTCAGCCGATTCTCGGTAGGCAGCACGTCATGGACCTGTAAACGATCAGGCGGACAGGCTGCTGCGGCCCTTGCCGCGGCGGTTCGCGAGGATCGCACGGCCGGCACGGGTACGCATGCGCAGACGGAAGCCGTGGGTCTTGGCACGACGGCGGTTGTTCGGCTGGAAGGTGCGCTTGCTCACTCGGGGGCTCCAGAAATGATTCGTGTCTTGGCGGGACATCGCCTGGCTGTCACCGTGCGCCCACGAGGAACTCGCGTAAACGCCTTAGTGCACCGCTTCACGATCACAGATCGTGATCTTTGCCCATCGGAGGCAGGCGGCAGCAGCCATCGACAACTCGACCTGGTCACGGTACGCGCGGCTACGTCATCCGGTCAAACCGGCTCCGCATGACCCACCATTGTGCACAGCCTGTGGACAACAACTTGAACCGCGCGGCCCGGCCTGACTACCGTGGCTGAACTCCGGTTCTTTTCCTTCCCGACTGCCGGGCCTCACCCATCCCGACCCATCCCGTCCCGAGAACCACACATTCGTGGGACATGCGAGAGAGCGTGCCTTGTGGCTGACGTACCTGCCGATCTTGCCGCAGTGTGGCCACGAGTGCTGGAACAACTCCTCGGGGAGGGCCAGCAGGGCATCGAGCCGAAGGACAAGCAGTGGATCGAGCGCTGCCAGCCGCTGGCACTCGTCGCCGACACCGCACTCCTGGCCGTCCCCAACGAATGGGGCAAGCGCGTGCTGGAGGGCCGGCTCGCTCCGCTCATCAGCGAGACGCTGACCCGCGAGTGCGGCCGCCCCATCCGGATCGCGATCACCGTCGACGACTCCGCTGGTGAACCGCCCTCCCCGCCGGCGCCCCCGATGCACCAGTCCCACCAGAGCCAGCAGGGCCACCGCTACCAGGGGCAGCCGCGCGACGACGCGCACAACGACGGGTACGACGGATACGGGCACCGCCCCTCCGACGACGGCATGCCGACGGCCCGCCCGGCCTACCCCGACTACCAGCAGCAGCGCCCCGAGCCGGGCGCCTGGCCCCGCACCCAGGAGGACCTGTCCTGGCAGCAGCCGCGGCACGGGGGCTACCAGGACCGCGAGCAGCCCGCCTCCGACACCTACCGCGAGAGCGAGCCGTACCGCGAGCAGCCCTCCGAGCAGTGGCGTGAGCCCTACGGCACCGGGCGGCCCCAGCAGCCGCAGCACGACTACCGGTCGCCGCCGCCCGAGCGCCAGGGATACGACCAGCAGCGCGACCGGCACGACCAGCAGCACCGTCCCAGCGGCCCGGGGCGCACCGGCGGCTCGGTCCCCGGCCCGATGGGCGCCCAGCCGGCGCCCGCGCCGGGACCGGGCGAGCCCCACGCCCGGCTGAACCCGAAGTACCTCTTCGACACCTTCGTCATCGGCGCCTCCAACCGGTTCGCGCACGCCGCGGCCGTCGCCGTGGCCGAGGCTCCCGCCAAGGCGTACAACCCCCTCTTCATCTACGGGGAGTCAGGGCTCGGCAAGACCCACCTGCTGCACGCCATCGGGCACTACGCGCGCAGCCTCTACCCGGGCACCCGGGTGCGGTACGTGAGCTCGGAGGAGTTCACCAACGAGTTCATCAACTCGATCCGCGACGGCAAGGGCGACACCTTCCGCAAGCGGTACCGCGATGTCGACATCCTCCTGGTCGACGACATCCAGTTCCTGGCGAGCAAGGAGTCGACGCAGGAGGAGTTCTTCCACACCTTCAACACGCTGCACAACGCCAACAAGCAGATCGTGCTCTCCTCGGACCGGCCGCCCAAGCAGCTGGTCACGCTGGAGGACCGGCTGCGCAACCGCTTCGAGTGGGGTCTGACCACCGACGTCCAGCCGCCCGAGCTGGAGACCCGGATCGCCATCCTCCGCAAGAAGGCGGTCCAGGAGCAGCTCAACGCGCCTCCGGAGGTCCTGGAGTTCATCGCCTCGCGGATCTCGCGCAACATCCGTGAGCTGGAGGGCGCCCTGATCCGGGTGACGGCCTTCGCCTCCCTCAACCGGCAGCCGGTGGATCTCGGGCTGACCGAGATCGTGCTCAAGGACCTGATCCCGGGCGGTGAGGAGTCGGCGCCGGAGATCACCGCGCCGGCCATCATGGCGGCCACCGCCGACTACTTCGGCCTCACGGTGGAGGATCTCTGCGGATCCTCGCGCAGCCGGGTCCTGGTGACGGCGCGCCAGATCGCCATGTATCTGTGCCGGGAGCTCACCGACCTCTCGCTGCCGAAGATCGGCGCGCAGTTCGGCGGCCGCGACCATACGACGGTGATGCACGCGGACCGGAAGATCCGGGCCCTGATGGCGGAGCGCCGCTCCATCTACAACCAGGTCACCGAGCTCACCAACCGCATCAAGAACGGCTGACGCCGCTCTCCGAGGGCATGTCCTGAGCCGCCGGCCACGCCCTGGCCCTCTCGCGGCGTCCTCCCAGGACGTCGTACGGCCTCACAGCGCGCTCGAAGGGCGCCTCGCAACGACCTCCCACGGTCCCCGCGAGGCGCCTTTCGTCGTTCCTGGGGCTCCTGAGAGCCCGTTCCTGGGGGCGCCCGAGAGCCCCCAGGAGCCCCCGCGACCCCTCACGGCGCTCTCCGCCGGACCGGCTCCGCGGTCTCCGCCGACCGGCACTGTTCGAATACGGGCTGCTCAGAGCCCCTTCTCCACAGATGTGCGGGGTTTCTTCCGTCCACAGCCTGGGGACCGCGAAGTTGTCCATATTGCGTCCACAGGGCGAGCTGCCGATACTCCATCAGGCCAGGTCACATGGTTGGGGATTTGTGGCCAACCGTGATCCACAGCCTGTGGACAGAATTTTCGTCCACAGGGGGCACGCGCAGTTGTCCACCGGCAGCCCACAGGCTGGGCCCTGTTGTCCCCAGCCACTCCCGGCTTCTCCACACCTCTGTCCACTGTTCGGCAACGCAACACCCGCTCTCACCGCCCGGGGTGAAAGGCGTCACACGAAGCTGCCTGATTGGGCTGTGGGGAACGTGGGTAAAGCTGGGGACAGGCTTGGGGAGAAGTGGCCCCCTCCTGTGCATCGGGTGTGCAGAACTTCCGCCCGTCCACAGAAGACCCCGGTTGTCCACGGGTTCCGCCCACAGGCGCGGTGGACAAAAAACCGGTGCTGACCTGCGCAAACAACGTTATCCACGGTTTCCACAGGGCCTACTACTACTACCACTCAGAGTTAGCCAGGAATCCGCTTCGAAGTGGGGCCTGTGTACAACTCGACCGGCGACCGCCTCGCAGCGTTTTGCTCGACTTGACCCCGAGCAGCAACGACTGTCGGTGCCGTGCGTCAGACTGGACCCCGGAGCCACCCCGGCCGTCGGCAGGGAGCTCCGGTCCAGACGACGAAGGCCAGCAGGGCGAGCGAGCAACAGCAGGAGGCGGTTCCGGTGAAGATCCGGGTGGAGCGCGATGTACTCGCGGAGGCGGTGGCCTGGGTGGCCCGCAGCCTCCCGGCCCGTCCGCCGGCGCCCGTTCTCGCGGGCCTTCTGCTGAAGGCCGAGGACGGAGCCCTCTCCTTCTCCAGCTTCGACTACGAGGTCTCGGCCAAGGTCTCCGTGGACGCGGAGGTCGACGAGGACGGCACGGTGCTCGTCTCCGGCCGGCTGCTCGCCGACATCTGCCGCGCCCTGCCGAACCGCCCGGTGGAGATCTCCACCGACGGTGTACGGGCCACGGTGGTCTGCGGCTCCTCGCGCTTCACCCTCCACACACTGCCGGTGGAGGAGTACCCCGCGCTGCCGCAGATGCCGACGGCCACGGGCACCGTCCCCGGTGAGGTCTTCGCCTCCGCCGCCGCCCAGGTGGCCATCGCCGCCGGCCGCGACGACACGCTGCCCGTCCTGACCGGTGTCCGTATCGAGATCGAGGGCGACACCGTCACCCTCGCCTCCACCGACCGCTACCGCTTCGCGGTCCGTGAGTTCCTCTGGAAGCCGGAGGACCCGGAGGCCTCCGCGGTCGCCCTGGTGCCCGCCAAGACGCTCCTGGACACCGCCAAGGCGCTCACCAGCGGTGACACGGTCACTCTGGCGCTCTCCGGCTCCGGTGCCGGTGAGGGGCTGATCGGTTTCGAGGGCGCGGGCCGCACGACGACCACGCGGCTGCTCGAAGGCGACCTGCCGAAGTACCGCACGCTCTTCCCCACCGAGTTCAACTCGGTCGCGGTCATCGAGACGGCCCCCTTCGTCGAGGCCGTCAAGCGTGTGGCCCTGGTCGCCGAGCGCAACACCCCCGTGCGGCTCAGCTTCGAGCAGGGGGTGCTCATCCTGGAGGCCGGTTCCAGCGACGACGCACAGGCTGTGGAGCGCGTCGACGCGGTGCTGGAGGGCGACGACATCTCGATCGCCTTCAACCCGACGTTCCTGCTGGACGGGCTGAGCGCGATCGACTCCCCGGTCGCCCAGCTCTCGTTCACCACGTCCACCAAGCCCGCCCTGCTCAGCGGGCGCCCGGCGGTGGACGCCGAGGCGGACGACGCGTACAAGTACCTGATCATGCCGGTCCGCCTCTCCGGCTGATCCGGCCCTTTCGCCCGCCGGTCCCCACGGGCCGGGGGGTGTGCCACCACAGCGGATGACGCCTTCACAGCGGTTCCGGTGGGCCCGTTCGGCGCGGAGCGGGCCCACCGCGCTGTCGTCGGCCGGGCGTAGGCTCGGTCCTGGGCGGAAAACGCCACGACGCTATCGCCACGACGCTTAAGGAATCTCTGATGGAGCTCGGTCTCGTCGGCCTCGGCAAGATGGGCGGCAACATGCGCGAGCGCATCCGCCGCGCAGGTCACACCGTCATCGGTTACGACCGCAACCCGGATGTCGCCGATGTCCACAGTCTCGAAGAGCTTGTGGGCAAGCTGAAGGGCCCGCGGGTCGTCTGGGTCATGGTCCCGGCCGGTGCCGCCACCCAGTCCACGATCGACGAGCTGGCCGAACTGCTCTCGCCCGGCGACGTCGTCGTCGACGGCGGGAACTCGCGCTGGACCGACGACGAGAAGCACGCCGTCGAGCTGGGCCTCAAGGACATCGGCTTCGTCGACTGCGGCGTGTCCGGCGGCGTCTGGGGCCTGGAGAACGGCTACGCCCTGATGTACGGCGGCACCGAGGAGAACGTGGCGAAGGTCCAGCCGATCTTCGACGCGCTCAAGCCCGAGGGCGACTTCGGCTCCGTTCACGCGGGCAAGGTCGGCGCCGGCCACTTCGCGAAGATGGTTCACAACGGCATCGAGTACGCCATGATGCAGGCCTACGCTGAGGGCTGGGAGCTCCTGGAGAAGGTCGACTCCGTCACCGACGTGCGCGAGGTCTTCCGCTCCTGGCAGGAGGGCACGGTCATCCGTTCCTGGCTGCTGGACCTCGCGGTCAACGCCCTGGACGACGACGAGCACCTGGAGAAGCTCCGGGGCTTCGCCGCCGACTCGGGCGAGGGCCGCTGGACGGTGGAGGCCGCGATCGACAACGCGGTGCCGCTCCCCGCGATCACGGCGTCCCTGTTCGCCCGGTTCGCCTCGCGCCAGGACGACTCGCCGCAGATGAAGATGATCGCCGCGCTGCGCAACCAGTTCGGCGGCCACGCGGTCGAGTCCAAGAACGAGAACTGACCGCGGCGCCGGCCGCACGCCGGCGCCGCGACAACGGAAGCACTGTCGGGAGAGGTCGGCCAACCATGCACGTCACCCATCTCTCGCTGGCCGACTTCCGCTCGTACGCCCGGGTCGAGGTCCCTCTCGACCCGGGCGTCACCGCGTTCGTGGGCCCCAACGGGCAGGGCAAGACCAATCTCGTCGAGGCCGTCGGCTATCTCGCCACCCTCGGCAGCCACCGGGTCTCCTCGGACGCCCCCCTGGTGCGGATGGGCGCCGAGCGGGCCGTGATCCGGGCGGCGGTGACCCAGGGCGAGCGCTCGCAGCTGATCGAGTTGGAGCTCAACCCCGGCCGCGCCAACCGGGCCCGTATCAACCGGTCCTCGCAGGTCAGACCGCGTGACGTGCTGGGGATCGTACGGACGGTGCTGTTCGCGCCGGAGGACCTGGCCCTGGTCAAGGGCGACCCCGGGGAGCGGCGGCGGTTCCTGGACGAGCTGATCACCGCGCGCTCGCCCCGTATGGCCGGGGTCCGCTCCGACTACGAGCGGGTCCTCAAGCAGCGCAACACCCTGCTGAAGTCCGCCGCGATGGCGCGCCGGCACGGCGGCCGGTCCATGGACCTGTCCACCCTCGACGTCTGGGACCAGCACCTGGGCCGGGTCGGCGCCGAGCTGCTCGCGCAGCGCCTGGACCTGATCGCCACGCTCCAGCCGCTGGCCGACAAGGCGTACGGGGACGTGGCGCCGGGCGGTGGCCCCGTGGCGCTGGAGTACCGCAGCTCGGTGGGTGAGGACGTCTCGCCGGCGCGCACCCGCGACGAGCTGTACGAGCAGCTGATCGCGGCGCTCGTCGGGGTGCGCAAGCAGGAGATCGAGCGCGGGGTGACGCTGGTGGGGCCGCACCGGGACGACCTGGTGCTCAGCCTGCGGTCCATGCCCGCGAAGGGGTACGCGAGCCACGGGGAGTCCTGGAGCTACGCGCTGGCGCTGCGGCTGGCCAGTTACGAGCTGCTGCGCTCCGAGGGCAACGAGCCGGTGCTGGTCCTGGACGACGTCTTCGCCGAGCTGGACGCCCGCCGCCGGGAGCGGCTGGCGGAGCTGGTGGCCCAGGGCGAGCAGGTGCTGGTGACGGCCGCGGTGGCGGAGGACGTGCCGGGTGTGCTGGCGGGGACGCGGTACGCGGTGTCGGCGGGCGAGGTGGAGCGGGTATGACCGGCCGTGACGAGGAGCCGGGGGCCCCGGGAGGGGCCGGCGCGGACGGGGCGTCCGGTGGTGCGCCGGTGGCCCGTGGTGACGGGGGCCCGGGTGGTACGCCGGTGGCCGGCGGCCCCAAGCCGCCCGAGGTGGCCGGGGTCGACCTCGCCCGGGTCGCGCTGCGGGCGGCGAAGGAGCAGGCGCGGGCGCGGGGCGCGGCGGCCCAGCAGAAGAAGCAGGCCCGGCGGGGCGGCGGGCTGCGCTCGGGGGCCCGTTCGGACGGCCGTGATCCGCAGCCGCTGGGCTCCGCGATCAACCGGCTGATCACCGAGCGCGGCTGGGAGACCCCGGCGGCGGTGGGCGGCGTGATGGGGCGGTGGGCGCAGATCGTGGGCGACGATCTGGCCAACCACTGCGTACCCCTGCGCTACGACGAGGACCCCGCCGCGCGGGTGCTCACTGTGAGCTGCGACTCCACGGCCTGGGCGACCCAGCTGCGGCTGCTGGCCCCGCAGCTGGTGGCCCGGCTCAACGCGGATCTGGGACAGGGCACCGTACGGATGATCAAGGTGGTCGGTCCGGGGGGCCCGGAGCGCCGGTTCGGGCCGCTGCGGGCGCCCGGCAGCAAGGGGCCCGGAGACACCTACGGGTGAGGGAACTGCCGTCCCCGGCCCCTGATCGGACCGTTGCCTCCCGGCGCTGAGCTGCGCTTTTGGCTGGAACTTGTCGTGTCCCTGCTGGCAGTGGGGGGTGCGCCGGAGCGCTCGGAGCACCCGGTTCGCCGGGGTTCGTACCGGCGGAGCGAGGGGGGTGCGGCCGGAGCGTCCCTCACCGTAGCCGGAGGTTGACAGGCCGAAGCGCGCAATGCCGGTCAGGGCCTCTTGGGGCCCCTCCCTGAATATGGGGAGTCGTCAACCGCTGATTCAGGGCGGCACATGCGTACTCAGGTACCGGCAAACCCCCATTCATGTCAGTGCTACCGGTAGACTGGTGAGTAATCCCGCTTTGAGGCGGGAGTCGTCGATACAAGCCGAACGACGCAGCCGCTCCCGCCTGTCCGGAAGACGGCCTGTGCTGTGCCAGAAAGGGCGCTTCGTGGCCGATTCCGGCAACCCCAACGAGAACATCCCGTCCACAGCCGGTGAGCATGGCGAGGTCACCACCTCGTACGACGCCAGCGCGATCACCGTGCTGGAAGGGCTGGACGCGGTCCGTAAGCGACCCGGTATGTACATCGGCTCGACCGGTGAGCGCGGCCTGCACCACCTCGTGCAGGAAGTCGTCGACAACTCGGTCGACGAGGCCATGGCCGGCCACGCGGACACGATCGACGTCACGATCCTCGCCGACGGCGGCGTGCGCGTGATCGACAACGGCCGGGGCATCCCGGTCGGCATCGTGCCGTCCGAGGGCAAGCCGGCCGTCGAGGTCGTGCTCACCGTCCTGCACGCGGGCGGCAAGTTCGGAGGCGGCGGTTACGCGGTCTCCGGCGGTCTGCACGGTGTCGGTGTCTCCGTGGTCAACGCCCTGTCCACGCGGGTGGCCGTCGAGGTCAAGACCGACGGATACCGCTGGACCCAGGAGTACAAGCTCGGTGTCCCGACCGCGCCGCTGGCCCAGCACGAGGCCATCGAGGAGTCCGGTACGTCGGTCACCTTCTGGGCCGACGGGGACATCTTCGAGACCACCGAGTACAGCTTCGAGACCCTCTCGCGCCGCTTCCAGGAGATGGCGTTCCTCAACAAGGGCCTCACCCTCAAGCTCACCGACGAGCGCGAGTCGGCGAAGGCGACCGCGGGCGCGGACAGCGTGGAGGCGGCCGAGCCCGCCGAGGAGGAGACCGCCCGCTCGGTCACGTACCACTACGAAAACGGCATCGTCGATTTCGTGAAGTACCTCAACTCCCGCAAGGGCGACGTCATTCACCAGTCGGTGATCGACATCGAGGCCGAGGACAAGGACCGCCTCCTGTCGGCCGAGATCGCCATGCAGTGGAACACGCAGTACACGGAGGGTGTCTACTCCTTCGCCAACGCGATCCACACGCATGAGGGCGGTACGCACGAGGAGGGCTTCCGTGCGGCGCTGACCTCCCTGGTCAACCGGTACGCGCGCGACAAGAAGCTGCTGCGCGAGAAGGACGACAACCTCACCGGCGAGGACGTACGCGAGGGTCTCACCGCGATCATCTCGGTGAAGCTGGGCGAGCCGCAGTTCGAGGGCCAGACGAAGACCAAGCTGGGCAACACGGAGGCCAAGACCTTCGTGCAGAAGGTCGTCCACGAGCAGCTGACGGACTGGTTCGACCGCAACCCCAACGAGGCCGCCGACATCATCCGCAAGGGCATCGCCGCCTCGACCGCCCGGGTGGCGGCCCGTAAGGCGCGCGACCTGACGCGGCGCAAGGGGCTCCTGGAGAGCGCCTCGCTGCCGGGCAAGCTCAGCGACTGCCAGTCGAACGACCCCACCAAGTGCGAGATCTTCATCGTCGAGGGTGACTCCGCCGGTGGTTCGGCGAAGTCCGGCCGCAACCCGATGTACCAGGCGATCCTGCCCATCCGCGGCAAGATCCTGAACGTCGAGAAGGCCCGGATCGACAAGATCCTCCAGAACACCGAGGTCCAGGCGCTGATCTCGGCGTTCGGCACCGGGGTCCACGAGGACTTCGACATCGAGAAGCTCCGCTATCACAAGATCATCCTGATGGCGGACGCCGACGTCGACGGACAGCACATCAACACCCTGCTGCTGACCTTCCTCTTCCGCTTCATGCGGCCGCTGGTGGAGTCCGGGCACGTCTACCTCTCGCGCCCGCCGCTCTACAAGATCAAGTGGGGCCGGGACGACTTCGAGTACGCGTACTCGGACCGGGAGCGCGACGCGCTCGTGGCGCTCGGCAAGCAGAACGGCAAGCGGATCAGGGAAGACTCGATCCAGCGCTTCAAGGGCCTCGGCGAGATGAACGCCGAGGAGCTGCGCGTCACCACCATGGACGTCGACCACCGGGTCCTGGGCCAGGTCACGCTGGACGACGCGGCGCAGGCCGACGACCTGTTCTCGGTGCTCATGGGTGAGGACGTCGAGGCACGGCGCTCGTTCATCCAGCGCAACGCCAAGGACGTCCGCTTCCTCGACATCTGAGTCGGCCGTACCAGCGACGCCGCAGCTCGAAAGGACTTTGACCAGCAATGGCCGACGAGAACACCCCTGTGACACCTGAACCCGCGACGCCCGAGGAAGTCACCGTCCCCGGTGTGGGCATGCGTGTCGAGCCCGTCGGGCTCGAGACGGAGATGCAGCGCTCCTATCTCGACTACGCGATGTCCGTCATCGTCTCGCGCGCGCTGCCCGACGTACGGGACGGCCTCAAGCCCGTCCACCGCCGGGTGCTGTACGCGATGTACGACGGCGGGTACCGCCCCGAGAAGGGGTTCTACAAGTGCGCCCGCGTCGTCGGCGACGTCATGGGTACGTACCACCCGCACGGCGACTCCTCCATCTACGACGCCCTGGTGCGCCTCGCGCAGCACTGGTCGATGCGCATGCCGCTGGTGGACTCCAACGGCAACTTCGGTTCCCCGGGCAACGACCCGGCCGCCGCCATGCGGTACACCGAGTGCAAGATGATGCCGCTGTCCATGGAGATGGTCCGGGACATCGACGAGGAGACCGTCGACTTCCAGGACAACTACGACGGCCGCAACCAGGAGCCGACGGTCCTGCCGGCGCGCTTCCCGAACCTGCTGGTCAACGGTTCCGCGGGGATCGCGGTCGGCATGGCGACCAACATCCCGCCGCACAACCTGCGCGAGGTCGCCGCCGGTGCCCAGTGGTACCTGGAGCACCCCGACGCCTCGCACGAGGAGCTGCTCGACGCGCTGATCGAGCGCATCAAGGGCCCCGACTTCCCGACCGGCGCGCTGGTCGTGGGCCGTAAGGGCATCGAGGAGGCGTACCGCACCGGGCGCGGCTCCATCACGATGCGCGCGGTCGTCGCGGTCGAGGAGATCCAGGGCCGCCAGTGCCTGGTCGTCACGGAGCTTCCGTACCAGACCAACCCCGACAACCTCGCCCAGAAGATCGCCGACCTGGTCAAGGACGGCAAGGTCGGCGGGATCGCGGACGTGCGGGACGAGACGTCCTCGCGTACGGGGCAGCGCCTGGTCGTCGTGCTCAAGCGCGACGCGGTCGCCAAGGTCGTCCTGAACAACCTGTACAAGCACACCGACCTCCAGTCGAACTTCGGCGCCAACATGCTGGCCCTCGTCGACGGGGTGCCGCGCACGCTGTCGATCGACGCGTTCATCCGCCACTGGGTGACGCACCAGATCGAGGTCATCGTCCGGCGGACGAAGTTCCGGCTGCGCAAGGCCGAGGAGCGGGCGCACATCCTGCGCGGCCTGCTGAAGGCCCTGAACGCCATCGACGAGGTCATCGCCCTCATCCGGCGCTCCAACACGGTGGAGATCGCGCGTGAGGGCCTGATGGGCCTGCTGGAGATCGACGAGCTCCAGGCGAACGCGATCCTGGAGATGCAGCTGCGCCGGCTGGCCGCGCTGGAGCACCAGAAGATCACCGCCGAGCACGACGAGCTCCAGGCGAAGATCAACGAGTACAACGAGATCCTCGCCTCGCCCGCCAAGCAGCGCTCCATCGTGAGCGAGGAGCTGGCGGCGATCGTCGAGAAATTCGGCGACGACCGGCGCTCCAAGCTGGTGCCCTTCGACGGTGACATGTCCATCGAGGACCTGATCGCCGAGGAGGACATCGTCGTCACGATCTCCCGCAGCGGCTATGTGAAGCGCACGAAGACGGACGACTACCGCTCGCAGAAGCGCGGCGGCAAGGGTGTGCGCGGGACGAAGCTGAGGGAAGACGACATCGTCGACCACTTCTTCGTGTCGACGACCCACCACTGGCTGCTGTTCTTCACGAACAAGGGCCGCGTCTACCGGGCGAAGGCGTACGAGCTCCCCGACGCCGGCCGGGACGCGCGCGGTCAGCACGTCGCCAACCTGCTGGCCTTCCAGCCGGACGAGAAGATCGCCCAGATCCTCGCGATCCGCGACTACGAGGCCGTGCCGTACCTGATCCTGGCGACGAAGGGCGGTCTCGTGAAGAAGACCGCGCTCAAGGACTACGACTCGCCGCGCTCGGGCGGTGTCATCGCGATCAACCTGCGCGAGATGCCGGACGGGAGCGACGACGAGCTGATCGGCGCCGAGCTGGTGTCGGCCGAGGACGATCTGCTGCTCATCAGCAAGAAGGCGCAGTCGATCCGGTTCACCGCGACGGACGACGCGCTGCGCCCGATGGGCCGTGCCACCTCGGGCGTCAAGGGCATGAGTTTCCGTGAGGGAGACGAACTGCTCTCGATGAATGTCGTCCGGCCCGGTACGTTCGTGTTCACTGCCACCGACGGCGGGTACGCCAAGCGGACCCCCGTCGACGAGTACCGCGTCCAGGGTCGTGGCGGTCTGGGTATCAAGGCTGCCAAGATCGTCGAGGACCGGGGCTCGCTCGTCGGTGCGCTGGTGGTGGAGGAGACGGACGAGATCCTCGCCATCACGCTCGGCGGTGGTGTGATTCGTACGCGAGTCAATGAAGTCAGGGAGACGGGCCGTGACACCATGGGCGTCCAACTGATCAATCTGGGCAAGCGGGATGCCGTCGTCGGCATCGCGCGCAATGCCGAGGCCGGTCGTGAGGCGGAAGAGGTCGATGGGACCGATGACGCCGACGGCGAGACGGCCGAGGCCCACGCCGAGAGCGTGGTAGAGGGCACTGTCGAGGGCACGGAGCCCTCGACCGGGGAGCACGAGGAGTAGAGCGTGAGTGGAGCCACGGGCGCCGGTTCGGCCGCTTCCGGAGCAGGAGCGAACGGTGCCCGTGGCCCTGCCACGGACTCCCAAGGGGGCACTGTGACGGACACACGAGGGCCTCAGCCCCAGTACGAGGGTTACGCGACCGGGCCGCTGCCCGGCGAGCGTGAGCCCGCACCGGGGCCGTCGGGGCCGTACCACCCGCCCCAGGCGTACCCGTCGCCTGCGGGCGGCACCCAGGGCGGCCAGCAGCACCCTGGGCAGGGCGGGGGCACTCTGGGCGGCGCGCAGAGCGTGGGCGGCGCCCAGGCGACGCGTAAGCCGCGTACGGGGGCGCGGACCACTCCGCGTACCCGCAAGGCCCGACTGCGGGTGGCCAAGGCCGACCCGTGGTCGGTGATGAAGGTCAGCTTCCTGCTGTCGATCGCGCTGGGCATCTGCACGGTGGTGGCGGCGGCGATCCTGTGGATGGTGATGGACGCCATGGGTGTCTTCACCACCGTGGGCGGCACGATCAGCGAGGCCACCGGCTCGAACGAGAGCAACGGCTTCGATCTGCAGTCGTTCCTGTCGCTGCCGCGGGTGCTCATCTTCACCTCGGTCATCGCCGTGATCGACGTGGTTCTGGCCACCGCGCTGGCGACGCTGGGCGCCTTCATCTACAACCTGTCGGCGGGCTTCGTGGGCGGCGTCGAGCTCACGCTGGCCGAGGACGAGTAGCGCGCCGGGTATCGATTTTGGGACTGGCCCCGACGTGCGCTAATCTTCAGAAGTCAGCGCGAGAGCGCGGCGGGGCTATAGCTCAGTTGGTTAGAGCGCATCCCTGATAAGGATGAGGCCACAGGTTCAAATCCTGTTAGCCCCACAGAACGAAGACCCCCAGTCAGCAATGACTGGGGGTCTTCGCGTTGGAGGGGGCGGGGTGAGGCGGGGCTGAGCCTGTGGGGGCCTGGAGCCTGGGGCCGGCGGTGTAGGTGCCGGATGAGGCGGCGCATGTGGGTGGCTGTGTGGGGGCGGCGGCGGTGTACGGCGGTGGCTCTTCTCGTACGGGACCGGTCTCTTCTCGTACGGGCTTGGCCTCTTCTCGTACGGGATCGGGCGCGGCTCGTACGGGACCGGTTCAGGTTCGTACGGTGCAGGCCCTGGGCGCATGGAAAAGCCCCCGGCCGGTGTGAACCGGACCAGGGGCCCCGGAGTGCGGTGGTGGCGGGATCAGGGGGGTGGCACCGGGGAGTCGCCTTCCGGGGCTGTGCGGTGGGGGTCGGTGGTGCGGGTGGCGGCCGTCGGGTCGGCCGACAGGTGGCGGGTGGCCGGGGAGGAGCCGTGGGCCTCGGCCCGGATGCGCTGCTTCATCGTGGGCGGCAGGGCCCGGTCACGCGGAAGGGTCCATCGGACCGAGGGAGCGAGCGGGGTTGCCGCGGTGGTCGCCGTGTGCTTCTGGGGCGTGGCGCTCGGCTGCGCGGCGGCGTTCGTGGCGTTCGCGGTGCTCGCCGTGGCGGTGGCGAGGCCCAGCGACGCCAGCAGGGCGAAGAAGGCGGTGATGAAGGCGGTCCAGATGCTCTTGGGCTGGAAGGTGCTCATGGCCCCTCGCTTTCGGGTGGTCCGGTTGCTGACTTCTCCGATCATGTGGATCCCGGCCGCTTTTCCGGGGAGCGACGCCCGCGCTGCGCCGATCTTCAGATGAACACCACTCGTATGGTGCAACCGGGCCTGACAGGCCGCCCAGGAGGCGTTACGAGGGTCGGTGCGGGCCTCGTCGGGGTGCCGCGACGGGCCGCTTTTGGGTCCCAGGCAGGTCACCGATCGGTATCGGCCGGTGTGTATAGTCGGCGGCAGAAGGCCCCTATTCCAAGGAAAGACGAGGTCGCGCGGTGAAGAAGCTTCTCCTGGTCGCACTGGCCGCCATCGGCGGGCTCCTCGTGTACCGCCAGATCCAGGCGGATCGCGCCGAGCAGGATCTGTGGACGGAGGCGACCGACTCCGTGCCCGCAGGTTCGGGTGTGTGAGACGGCACAGTCTGTTACGGGCCCCGGTCGCTGAGCGGCCGGGGCTTCGTGCTGTCCGGGGCCTTGGCCGCTCAGCGACCAGGGACCGGGGCCCGGGACCGGGGCCCGGGACCGGAGCCAGAGCTCGTGGGCTCAGATCCGGAGCCCTGCGCCCGGATGCTTCGTGCCCGCAGGCTCTCTGCCCGCAGGCTCTCTGCCCTGAGTCCGGATGCTTCGTGCCTTCAGGCTCTGTTCCGTGCTGTTCCCCCGATGTTGCCGGACCGTGACGCCCCGCCCTTGAGTTCGCCTGAGCAAATCAGTAGCTTGCTGAAGCAAAGAAGCTGAGGGGGTCCGGGGCTTCATGGCCGAGGGGGCAACGGGTGATGGGGCAACGGGTGATGGGACGGGACCACCGCCGTACCGCGACAGCGGGGGCGTGGATCGGCGGGGCGTTCCTCGCCCTGGTGGCCGGGGCGCTGCCCGCGTCGGCCGCACCCGCCGGGCAGGCGGCGGCCGTACCCGCCGCCCCCGCCGATCAGGGGAACGGCGCCGGCAGCCTGGTCATGGTGCTCGACTCCTCCGGCTCGATGGCCGACGACGACGGGGCCGGGCGGACCCGTATGGAGAGCGCCCGCAGTGCCGTCGGGGCCGTGGTCGACGCACTGCCCGACGGCTACCCCACCGGCCTCCGGGTCTACGGCGCCGACCGGGCGGGCGGCTGCACCGACACCCGGCTCGTACGGCCCGTCGAGGCGCTCGACCGGGACGCCGTGAAGCGGGCCGTGGCCGGGGTCCGGCCCATGGGGGACACGCCCATCGGCCTGTCGTTGCGGAAGGCCGCCCAGGATCTGCCCGAGCCCGCCGGCGACGCGATCGGTACGCGGACGGTCCTGCTGATCTCGGACGGCGAGGACAACTGCGGTACGCCACCGCCCTGTCAGGTAGCCGAAGAGCTCACGAAGGCCGGCGCCGGACTCCGTATCGACACGGTCGGCTTTCAGGTGAAGGGCGCCGCCCGCGAGCAGTTGGAGTGCATCGCGGCGGCCGGCAACGGCCGTTACCACGACGCCCCCGACGCCGCCGCGCTGGCCCGGCAGCTCCAGCGGGCCGCCCAACTCTCGGTCGACGGCTACCGGTTCGCGGGCGAGCGGGTGACCGGTGGGGAGAGCGCGGCGAAGGCCCCGGCCCTGCGCCCCGGCCAGTACCTGGACGCCATCGGTCCGGGCGAGACGCGGTACTACGCGGTCGGCCTCGACTCCGTGTCGACGGTGAACTTCGCCGCCACCGCCGTCCCGCAGCCCGGCGCGGCCGTCGACACCTCCGACGCCCTGCGCACCCGGATCGTCGCCGCCGACGGCCCGAGCTGCGAGGCGAGCACCGAGCGCTTCCGGCAGAAGGAGGGGGCCACCCCGCTGACCTCGGCCGTCGCCCGTATCCCGTCCGTCGAGGGGACGCGCCGGTGCGACCGGGCGGGGGACTACCTGCTGGTGGTGGAGCGGAAGAGCCGCAAGGGCTCGGACGGAGCGCGCTGGCCGCTGGAGCTGCTGTACGGGGCCGAGGCGCCGCTCCCCGAGGGTGTCACCCCCGCCCAGTCGGCGCCGGAGTACGGCGCGGGCGGCAAGGCGGCGCCGCTGCCCGCCGACAGCCCGAAGGCCGTCCGGGGCGGCACCGGGTTCAACGACGCGACCCGGATCGGCCAGGGCGTGTGGAGGGACACGGTCCTGCCCTCGCAGACCCTCTGGTACAAGGTCCCGGCGGGCTGGGGCCAGCAGGTGCGCTACGACGTCGAGTTCGCCAACGAGCCCACGATCGAGCGGGCCACGAGGACGTACTCCTACGGCTCCACGCAGCTGTTCACCCCCGCCCGCTTCCCGGTCGGCGGCGCGGGCGGCGAGTTCACGCCGAACGTCACGTACAGCGGGCGCCCCGCGGCGATCAGGATGGGCTCCGTCCCCGTCGCGTGGACCAACCGGTACGAGACCCGCCCCACCGTCCGCCCGGTCCACGCCGGCGGAGACTTCTACCTGACGGTGACGCTGGGCGCACGGGCCGCCGAGATCGCCGAGAACCCGCGGATCGGGGTGGTGCTGCGGGTCGCCGTCCTCGGCGACGAGCTGGCCGGGCCGGAGCACGGCGCTCCCGTACGGGCCGCGAAGTCGGGTGGCGGCACGGGCAGCGGCCCCGCCGGAGAGGGCGAGAACGTGGACAACAAGGGCAATTCGACTGCGGCCGGAGACAGCAGTGGTGCGGGCGGGGCAGGATGGACCGGCATTGCGGTCGCTGCCGGAGCGGGCGCCCTGGTGAGCGTGGCCGGGGGAGCCCTCTTCGTACGCAGCCGTCGCAGGGCGGCCATGCGGACGACGAGGGGAAGCGCGTGAAGAGGCAGCGCAACAGAGGCCGGGCGGTGCTGGCGGCACTCGCCGCGATGTGCGCGGTGGCGGCGCTGCCGGGACAGGCGCACGCGGCCGGCCCGCCGGCGTACGCCTTCGATCCCGACGCGAAGAAGGTGCAGGGCGCCGAGCTCAACGCCGAGGCGTCGATCCTGGAGCCGGGGGCGGTGTACCGCAGCTCCATCAAGCCGGGCGAGAAGCTCTACTACCGGGTGGATCTCGACACCACCACCGATGCCTATGTCTCGGCGGTCGCGGTGCCCAAGCTCGACGGCTCGGTGGCGTACGGGGACGGGATCACCATCAGCATCCGGGACCTCAACGACTCCCGGTGCAGCTCGAGCCGGACGAACTTCGGCTCGGGCGAGGCCCCCCGGCCGATCGCGGCGTACGCCCACCGGACCATCGGCAAGGGCATCGGCACCAGCTGCCAGGGGGCCGGGAAGTACGACGTCCTGGTCGAGCGCCAGAGCGAGCCCACCTCCAGCCCCGAGGCCTGGGAGCTGGAGCTGCGCTTCGTGCGGGAGCCCGCGCTGCGCAGCGGCGGGCCCGCCGGGACCACCGCGCCGAAGGACTGGCCCTCCGCCACGCCCGGCCCGCCGGCCGTCGAGGCGAAGAAGCGTACGGGCGGCAGCGGTTACTACGACGCCACCAGCCTGGAGACCGGCGAGTGGATCGACGCCATCGCCCCGGGCCAGACCCGCTTCTACCGGGTGCCGGTGGACTGGGGACAGCAGATCTACGCCTCCGCCGTGCTCAGCAACACCACGGGTGACGAGAACGACTTCATCGGCAACGCGCTCACCCTGTCGCTGTCGAACCCGGCCCAGGGGCACATCACGGAGACGTCCCTGTCGTACTCCGGCAAGTCCGCGAGCACGGCGCTGCGGCCGCTGCCGCCGGTGGAGTACCGCAACCGGTACGACTTCAGCTCCCAGGTCAGCTCCATGCGCTTCGCCGGCTGGTACTACCTGTCGGTGACCCTCAGCCCGAAGGTCGCCGAGGCCTACGGCGAGGGCCCGATCGCGCTGACGACGACGGTCCAGGTGAAGAACGAGGCCGGTGAGTCGCCGTACGAGGGCGACCCCGGGATCTTCGCGGTGACCGGCAAGGACAAGGAGCTGGCCAAGAGCGGGGACAGCGCTCCGAAGGCCGCGAAGAGCGCGACGATGCGGGTCGTCGCGGCCGGGTCGCTCGGGGCGGGCGCCGTGCTGGTGCTCGGCCTCGGCGCCTGGACGCTGCTGGCCCGCCGCCGCGCGGCCGCCGCCGGGCCTGCCCCGGACCACCAGCAGCAGCCGCCGTACGGGGGGCCGCCGCAGCAGGGCTGGTGACCAGCCGGCCGACCGTCACCTCTGGGTGCTGTCACCTCTGAGTGCCGTCACATCTGGGTGACGTCACCTCTGGGTGCCGTCACATCTGGGTGAGTGCCCAGATACCGACCGCGAAGCAGATCAGCGCCACCACCAGCACCGGGACCGCCACCTTCGGGGGCGGTCCCGGCCGCGTCTGCCGTACGGGAGCGGAGGCGGCGGCGGGGACGGAGGCGGCGTGCGCGGAGGCGGAGGCGTGCGCCGGAGCGTGGGAGGCGTGGGCCGCGAAGGGCTGCTGCTGGTGTGGCTGGTGGGGTGCCTGGTGCTGCTGCTGGGCGGTGTAGGGCCGGGTGGCCGATGCCTCGTGGGGTACGCCGGAGGTCGGCGCCTGGGAGAGGTCCGGGGCGCCGAGGGCGTACGGGGAGGGGGCGGCGGGCTGGGGCTGGTGGAGCGGGGGCTGGTGCTGGGCCTGGGGGTGTGGCTGCTGGGGCGGGGGCGCCAGGTGGAAGCTGCCGGTCTCCGACATGGAGACGGGCGGCGGCGACGGGACGGGCGGCTGAGGGGCCTGGGAGAGCTGAGGCTCAGAGGGCCCCTGAGGATCCTGGGGCGCCTGGGACGCTTGAGGGCTCTGAGGGCTCTGAGGGCTCTGAGGGCTGTGGGGGCTCTGAGGTGCCTTTACGGGGCCGTCGGGGCCGAACCCCGCGGGCAGCGGCCCGATCTGGTCGAAGACCTCCACCGGGTCGTCGTCCGGACCCGGCTCGGGCAGCATCTCGACCGCCGCGGTCAGGGCCTTGCGCGCACCCGTCGCCGTACGGAACCGGGCCTGCGGGTCCGGCTGGAGCAGCCCGGCGAGCACCTGCCAGAGCGGCTCGGGGATGCCGTTGGGGGCGCTGGGGGTGCCGTGGGCGGCGAAGTGCTCCACGAGCGCCTGGGAGTCGGGCTTCTGGCCCTGGAGGAGGTAGAGGGCGACCAGGCCGACCGCGAAGAGGTCCGCGGGGAAGTCGGGCTCGGCGCCCATCATCTGCTCGGGGGCGAAGTAACCGGGCGTGCCGACCACGTAGTTGGTCTCGGTCAGCCGGGGCTCGCCCTTGCGCATCGAGATGCCGAAGTCGGAGAGGCGCAGATGCGGGCGGCCCGTACCGGTCGCCTCCATGAGGATGTTGGCCGGCTTGATGTCGCGGTGCACCACCCCTTCGGCGTGCACCGTGGAGAGGCCGGAGAGCAGCTGGTCCAGGAGCAGGCAGACGAAGCGGGGCGGCAACGGCCCGTAGTCGCCTATGACATGGGCGAGCGAACCGCCGCTCACCAGGTCCATGGTGAACAGGACCTTGTCGTCGTCGGCGGCCCAGCTGGCCGGGGCCAGGACATGCGGGTGCTCGATCCGCAGCGCCTGCTCGCGCACGAAGCGCAGCAGCGTGTGCGCGTCGCTCTGCTGCAGGACCTTGGCCGCCACGTACCTGCGGCGCCGGTGGTCCCAGGCCCGCCAGACGGCGCCGACCCCACCACGTCCGATCGGATCGATCAGCTCGTACCGACCAGCGAAGACCTCACCCATTGCGCTGTGCCCGCTCCCAGTTCCTGTTCGTCGCCGCGGCCCCCTGCGGGGACCAGGGACCCCGGCTGTGTGCGAGGCCCTGGTTCCGTCGTCGTGCTGTCGTGATCCCGAGCCGCTAGCTCTGATGTCCCTCGTAGTGCGCGACCGCGTCCGCGGTGCGGCCCGCTCCGTACACCCGGAGGAACTCTGCCAGCTCCGGGTGGGTCGGGGCGAGGGCGTCGGCGGCATCGATGATGTCGCCGGCCGCCGAGACCGACCTCAGCAGGGACTGGATCTCGCGCACCACACGGCGGACGGTGGGGGCTCCGCCGGTCGAGGTGGTCTGGCCGGTGCCGGTCAGGACCGACCCGCCCTGCGACTTCTTGATCTCCTCCATCCGGTCGGTGGCCTCGCCCGCGCTGACGCTGCCGTCCGCGACCTGGCTCGACAGCTCCTGAAGTGCCTGGACGCGCTGGACGACCGCCGGGTTCCCGATCTTGGCCCGCTGGCCGCTCATCAGCTGGGAGAGCATGGGAGCGGACAGCCCGAGAACCGCGGCGAGTCGTGCCTGGTTCAGGCCGAGGTCATCGATCAGCCGACGGAAGAGCGCCCCCAGCGGCTCCCCGTACCAACTGCGCTGAAGCTCTCTGGCTCTTGCCGTCGCCTCTTGCTGCGCTGCGTCCATTGCGTCTCCCCTTCGCTGCGGCTTCGCTGCTGCGAACCTCGTCGAGCATCCTACGGAGAGTGGTCGCCCACCGGGAGTCCCTATCCTTTTGCAAGATTCCGGGGAGCACCCGGTACTCTGGTCTGCGACGGTTGCCGTGGCACGGACGTGTTCGGCGCTGCCCTCGTTTGCTGTTTCTTCGGGGCCTTAGCTCAGTTGGTAGAGCGCTGCCTTTGCAAGGCAGATGTCAGGAGTTCGAATCTCCTAGGCTCCACTCTCAGAAACCCCCCTGACCTGCGGAAACGCGGGTTCAGGGGGGTTTTCGTGCTCACCGGCGGGCGTAGCGGTGTCTACGGGGAGCGGGGAGGCTCCTGGCTCCGGTGTTTGCTCGGGCCTCCTCCTCCCCCGGCTGCCCCCGGCACCTCCCGTTGGTGCGGTCCGGGACCGCCCTCTGCCGGAGGGGCCCGGCAACGGCCCCGCGTCCGGCCACCGCTGCGGGCCGCTGTGGGGCCGCAGCGGCCGTCGGCCCGGAGGGGGGCGTGGACGGCCCTGTACGGCGGGAAGTCGGGCGGCAGGTGGTCGCACGGAATGCCGGTGCGATTGACGTAATGGAACCTTTCGCGGCGCGACGCCGAGAGGGGTCCGCTCACTGGGGAACCTGGGGAACCTGGGGGATCTGGGGAACCAGGGGAATGGTGCTCAGGTGCCATGAACTGTGAAGGTCGTATGCATGCAGTTGTACGGTTGTGGATGGCCCCTTGCCGTCCAGTGGAGTGTCAACAGCCTTATGAATGAGGCGTCCTTCTCCGGGCTTATCGCTTGACGGCGATTCGTCAGCGGTAATTGGTTCTTGATTTGCTGGAGGATATGCCCGTGGCGTCCTCATGTGGGTGTGTACGATGATCGGCGCAACTCCCGGGCCGGGAGGCCTAGAAGGCGGCTGAAGCAGAGTTCGACGCGAACGTTCAGGCGCTGGTTGCGGCGTGGACCGGCTAGGAAAGGCAGACGATGACAGCCCTCCCGGACCCCGTATGGCCCGTGATCGTCCTGGCTCTGATTCAGTTCGGCGACGGGATTCTCTGTATCCGGCCCGTTCAGTTCGTGCGTAAGTGCTTCGAGGATGTGAACTTCCCCCGGGAGTGGTGGTGGGTCACGCCCATCGTCAAGTTCGCCGCCGCCGCGGGACTGATCGCCGGAATCTGGGTGCCTTGGCTGGGGGCGCTCAGCGCGTGCGCGCTCATCCTTTACTTCCTGGTGGCGATCTTCATGCACGTCCGGGCACGGGACCTCGGCCGCAACCTGTTCCTCAACGCGACGGGCATGCTCGTTATTTGTGTCGCGGTCACCTATTACAGCTTCGGGTGACGTGAATTTTCCTCTGCTGGGGAGCTTGGTGTTCTCCGGTGCGGATGCATGAGCCGTGGGCAGGCTCGGGGCTTTTCCGTCACGGACTCCCGCGACTACGGTGAGTAGCGGTTGCCGTCTGTGTCGTACCGCCTCAGCGTCCGGGGACGGCGGGCACGTACGGAGGAGAGATCGCCCCGGTCGAGAGGCAGGGCCTCACCCGGAGGGCGACGGGGGCGGCGGCACGTCATCCATGTTGATGCACTGCGTGTACGTCTTCACGGGCTTGACCAGTGCGGACAGGTCGACCAGTACGTCGTCCACGGCGGCGACGTCGTCGGAGACCACGGCCTCCACGGCCGGGTCGCGGCCGTAGGTGGCGACCACCTTCCCGCCGTCCTTCGAGCGGTCCTCGCGGAAGACCCAGTCCACGCCGTCGACGGTCGCGCACGGGTCGATGGTCGGCACGGGCAGCTCGACACCGCAGCGCAGCACGATCGTGTTGTCGCCCCAGACCGCGACACCGGGGCGGTCGGTGAACGTCAGCTCCTGGCCGCCGAGGCGGTCCGGGTAGCGGTCGGCGATCTGCTTGCAGGCCGCGTTCCCGGCGTGCGGCGGGGAGGTGACGCCGTCGCCGGGGTAGTCCGCCCCGCACGAGACCAGAACACCGGCAGTCAGGGCGGAGGCCGCCACCGCGACGACGGCTCTCCGCGCTCGGGAGACTCGCACCACGGGAAGGCCTTTCTGCGGGTGAGCGGGGCCTACCGGAAGCTACACCAGCGTTCTTCTCGCCGGGGTACGGGGGCTCCGCGCATGACCGCCTGGATGCACGACCCCTACCCGGGCGGCGGCCACGGAGGGCTCTGCGTGCACGGCGCCGACGCCGGTCTGAAGCAGGCCGAACTCGCCG